>NZ_QJSM01000037.1 GCF_003205235.1 Thermoplasma sp. Kam2015
ATGAATAATAAATTAATTTAAAAATAATCAAATGTTATTTTAATTCTCTTTGTTTTCATTGCTTTCGAATGAATAATCGTTGTATTTTGTCCTGTACCATACTGCAGTCATTATTATTGTAACGATGACAAAGAATCCAGTAAGCGCAACGGAATGCGGGTTTGGATCATATCCGTTATATGTGCCAGACGTCAAAGCAGCGCTTATTATCACAATAGCAACCATAGATATTATGAAGGCCTTCAATCCGCTTTCCTTCTTCATTTGAGGTTCCTTTTTCCTTCTCTCTTCCATGGTCATTCTAAGCCTTTCCTCATCAATTTCTGATGACATACTTATTGCCTCCTGTATATTATGTGTGCGACCAAGAGCAGGAATATCACCACGAATATGAAGAACTCCAGGCTGCTCACTGCCATCTGAAGATCACCACTCAGTATATGCCCGCTAGCACAGCCATCCGCCATCCTTGCGCCCAGAAGCATCAGGTATGCACCTGAGAACGCACCAGCAGCTCTCTTTATCTGGCTGCTTCCAAATCTGGCCTTCCATGATGGCGGGATAACATTGTTGAAAGCTTGAAATCTCCTTGTGAAGAACACAGAGGCTAGAAATGCCCCGAACAACGTGCCTATGTCGCTGAACGGCTCCCATCCTATGGTATGTACGACGAGAGTGCTGTATTTCCAGTAGCCTGCCGGTAACCATATCTGTGCAACGATCCATGAATAGGTTGTGGATTCCCCGAATATCTGATGCAGAAACATCTCAAGAACTACCGTCAGACCTATGATGATACCCACTGAAAGCATGGTGACACCGAAGAGTTTTGAGGATACGGTCCAGTGGTAGTTCACCTTCTCAGGCAGGTTGTCTTTGCCTAGAGGCATAGACGCTCCTTCCATCAGGAAGTTTGCTGTCTCCAAGTACATCTTTTCTTCTTCAGGATCAAGCTTATATCCTTTGTGGGTTGAAAGATATGCGCAGCTCTTTCCTTTCTTGTATCTGGGCAACGTATAGGCTATTGTGAACATTATGGCAGCCCAGATTATTGCGACAATGAAACCTATTGTGAGGTTTGTGTCCACCTTTCCAGCGAAGTAAATTTGACCAAAGTTCAGGTACGTTGTGAGCCAGTGACCGAAGCTGGTTTGGTATATCAACGTCCATGTGGCAGCTCCTAAAAGGCCACCAAGGAGAGCGTATATTGCATCACGCCTGCCCTCTCCAAGAGCCATCCAAACAGTTCCAGGAACATATCCTGAGATTGCTATACCGGTACCGAATATTATACCTCCTAGCGCAACACCGATGACATAATCGGGCTTTATGCCCCAGTGGAAGGACACTCCAATGGCTGAGAGCCCATAGAGCACTATGGCACCAGCACCGATTGCAATTGCAATACAGCCAATGAAAAGCCTATCCTCCCACTTTCCCAATCTTATCAAAACCTCCGGATTGGATATTCCCCAGGCCTCGGCCAGACCACCGATGATCATACCGATGAACAGGCCGATCCATTCCCAGGCAGTTACACCTATCATGGGATCATCTCTGAACATAATCTGTATTATTCATGAATATAAGAATATTTCTCATAAAAGGAATAATTTATCATATTTATGAATAAAATAATGAAATATACGTACACCATACTTATTCGACGAGAGCCTATTTTCAGAGGGAAATTAATATTATTAAGTCTATTTCACTAAACTAAAATAAACTTTATAAGAAGAACGATGATTGACCATCATGTCATTGTTCGAACATGGAAATTTGAAAGATTATGCAGTCGTCTATGGTCTCCTGCTATTATTCACTCTCGTCTCATTTCATATACTCCTCGCGATAACTCACAGCGTTGGAAACAGGGATATAAATTCGCCCTATATAACAGGGACTTTTTTCTCGCTGGGCGTACTATCCTATTTTTTCGGCATAAGGCATGGTTTCGATGCGGATCATCTGGCCGCCATAGACAATGCCACACGAAAACTCATGCAGGAGCATAAGAAATCAAGGTACACCGGACTGATGTTTTCACTGGGGCATTCCACGGTCGTGATCCTGCTCTCGCTTATGATCATAATATCCATAAGGGCTCTTGAGCGCACCATGCCGGAACTCGAGCAGATCGGAACCATAATAGGAACACTAGTCAGTGCCTTCTTCCTCTTTCTACTTGGTACGCTGAACCTATTCATACTCAGGGAAATCAGGATCGCTTACCGCCTGAGCCTGCAGAATGAGATAAGCGATGACGCGCTTGATAGCATGCTCTCCAGGCGTGGATTCATGAACAGATACCTCGGCGGGCTTTTCAAACTGATAAAGAACGAGTTTTACATGTATCCCATAGGCTTTTTATTCGGTCTCGGCTTCGATACCGCCTCCGAAACCACTCTCCTTGCGGTCTCTGCCGCAGCGGCGGGAATTTTCAGCACAATACCGATATACACTATACTGATATTCCCGGCGCTCTTCACTGGTGGCATGGTCCTCGTGGATTCAAGCGATGGATTTTTCATGAACAATGCCTACGGATGGGCATTCAGAGGCAGTCCAAAGAAGAAGGCGTGGTTCAATCTCACTATGACTTCGATATCTATAACTGTAGCATATGTAATCGGTGGCTTGGAAACTCTTGGTCTTATACAGGGAGAGTTAAATCTCAGCGGTAGCATCTGGAGGCCGATATACATCATAAATAACCTTGCATGGGGGAACGTGGGAATAATAATAGTTGTGATATTTGCATTCTCATGGATATTATCATACTTCAGATACAGAAGAATGCAGATAGCAATAATTAAAGGAAATTCTCAGGTGGATGAGGGTTGAAATCTCTTCTGATGACCAATTTTAAGGATATATATTGAAAATCAATTTGAGTAGCATTCAGATTCATGCAACATCGGACATTGGTGATACTGTAATTCATCCCTCATGAAAGCGAATCCGTATAAAGCCTCTAGATATTAAAATGACTTATGCATTGCGTCATAGCATATTTTTATATGAAATATAATCAAAGCACATTAATGAGAATGAAAGTTTGAGATCATATCCTGATCGAATGAAATAGGTTGAAAATGTCAACAAAAGTTCAGGCCTATCAGAGTACATAAGCCATATTACTCATATTTACCGATATTATCTTGATCCCTTCATTAAAGAAAATGGACAGTATTCCATTTCAACTCCTGCCCATTGCCATCTCGGTCTGGAATCTGTGAACGACATGTCTCACGACAATCACGAATATGGCGATGATGACCGCATATGGTATCCATGTTATGAACAGTAGACTTAAATTATTGGAGCTTTCCAGAGCGATTGTCCATGATTCAAATATGCCAGCCGTCAGTAGTTCCAGCCCAACCATCAGCCATACGATAACCGCGGTCTTGATCTCCTTCCTGAAATGTTTGGTGAAAAGTGAATAGATGAGAAACGCACCCTCCGTGGTTGCTATGGCATAAGAAGGAAGTTCAAGCCATGAATAGGGAAGGAGAAGGAGCGACAGAAGGGCGAGAGGCCCCGTCACTCCCTGGGATATGGCAAGAGCATTAAGGACTATGGCCGTTGAGTACGTGGATATGAGGAAGAATATCTGCCCTATCACAGGGATGATCTCAATTGAAGCAATTTCATAGTTATGAGAGAATATGGAGAACGATCTCACTATGAGCGGAAGGGCCCTCACAGACTGGAGGCTGGGTTCATTCTGATTCACGATCTGGTTTGCGGTGGATCCAGACATCGGCATGGCTGTGAGTGCGAACATGATTGCCAACTCGGCCACGAAGACCAGAACCATAGTCAATACTCGCTTTCTTGAAAATATTCTTACAAATGCAGACTTCCAGCTATCATCGCTAACCGTACTGAACCTGTATGCGCAGACAGGGCATTGCTCAGTCCCTTCTGGCACCAGTGCACCGCATTGCGGGCATTGAATATCCTTCATACATTTTAAAAATGGAAAAGACCGATATTAAAGTTTTTAAAATATAGAAATTATATTCAGGAAATTATGCAATTACAGGAGCTTCTGCGTTGCAAATATCTCATGCTTTGTTGGCGGATTAACCTTCTCCATCAGTCCCTTGAATTCCTCAAGGCTGGGGGCCTCCCATTCGCAGACGGCCATCCTCTCATCCGCTATCACATTAACAGACTTCAGGGTAAATCCAGCTGGCAACTTGCCGTTCTTCTGCATATCTATTATGCTTCCGACAACCTTGAAAGCTTCGTCCTGATTCTTTCCCTTCCATCTGTGCTCTACTATCAGTGAAACCATCTCATATCACCATATCGATCAGGCTTATGAAAGATATATAAATGATGCCGGTATGTGACGGTATGGAGGAGATCGAATTCGATCTTGTAAATGATCTGCCCTTCTGCAAACTAAGCAAGCTGTTCCCGGATGTGATCTTTTACAGATGGTGCAATTCAGCGGTGGATTATCTGGAGTTCTATGGTAAGGACGAGGATCTTAGCAGGATAGAAGCCCATCTGCCTGATGTTGAAAAGGAGTTGAACACGCATGTCCTTTACAGAACCTACGGTGAAGGAAATCTTTCAGTTATGCTTTCATGCAGGTGCAACGCTTCCAATTCCACCATACGAAAGGCTGAATCGAAAAATCTCATGTGGAAGGCACCCGTATACTATCAGGGTGGTCATGAGAAGTTATCCCTCATATCACCTATGCCAGAGCACTTTATATCAATATTCAATGAATTCGAAAGGATCGGCGAGGCAAAGGTCATAAAGAAGGCAGAGATTAAGCCAGAGCTTGTGAGAGATACATATGCGGTTTCTATGTCAGATCTGCTATCCGATCTGACCACGAAACAGCTCAAATATCTTGTGAATGCATACCATATGGGTTATTTTGATACACCGAAAAGGACACAGATAGCCGAGATGGCGAAGCAGTTCGGCATATCCTACTCGACCATGCAGGAGCATCTGGAAAAGGCCGTCAACAGGATATTGAGGGGTCTAGAACCTTATCTCACGATTGAACTGCATATACGTGGAGACAGGGATGAATGAATTGATCATTAACAATAATTGATCCATGTTTTTATAGCATTTTTCATTTATCATACTCACGTCGAGAATAACGATCTTAATTTCGATAGCTCTAATCGCGTTTCTACTTATACCTGCAGGTCTTGATACCATGCATGTACCGGCTGTTGAAAATGCGCATAACACGAAACATGCAGGCATTGAAAATGAACATACGAGTGCTTTGGCCAGAATCGGTAGTTTGAACATCAGTTCAAAGTACATGTTCCTTCCGAATTTCAATGCGATCAACTATTACACCTACGATGGTCACATCTCTCTGACCTATGATAATGGGCCTGCGCCGATGGGTGTTTCAGACATTGGCATAGAAAATTCGTCGGGAAAACTTGTACCCTATTCTGTCAATACCACCGATGTCATGGGATTCCTCGATCTCAACAGCACTAGGGTCTTCTATCCATACGATGATCAGCCGAACAGTTTTGCAGTTCAACTGAATTCCGTCCTCCACAATGTTGATCTCTTTGGAAACTCATCCTATTCATTCTGGACGCAGAATGTGGTCATATATTCCACCCGAAAGCACCAGCTTACATTCATAGACAACGTCTGGAACTTTTCGAGTCCGGCATTCAACATGACACCAAATGCGCTCCACGGTAGCGGTAAGCTTGTGCGCTATGTTTATTATTATGATGTGGGCCCAACAATGAACGTATCATTTCCATTCGAACTGAAACTGTATCTGAACTCTTCGCTTCGAAACGGCAACGATGCTGTATACTTCAATTATTCAGTGTTGAGCGGAAATGTGCATAGATCGGGAAGCTACGATACTGTATTTTTCAATTCATCTGGAACTGCAAAAGTTCCAGCCAGTTTTATGATATCAGGATATTCGCCCACCATGTCCGGCCTGCTATATGATTCTGAAATGGCCATAACCGGTCCGGGAGGCGGTAGCAACGTAGACGTATACTCCATCAATGGCACCATGGGGCTGTACCTCTATAATTCAACGCTGTCCTCGTTCCAGGCTGTTCGGTCTGCTTACGATGCTGGAGTAGATACAGGAGAAACTTCCTATGGTGTCGATGTTGGATGGGTAGGTCATACCGCAGTACTCCAGGCTGGTCCATCGCTTGTATACGGTCTGTGGAACGTTTCCAACGCCATGGAAATTCTCTCCGGAAAGGTACCGGATCAGAGTTATGTATTCGTGAGCCCCGGTGCTCAATTCAGCAACAGCACAGCCTCCTGGGCACCTGTGAACGGCTCTGCATTCAGGTTTCTTCTTCCTGAGGGTGCGTACTCCATCGCCATATTCAAAAATCTATATGAACCAGAATATATTGATGATATATCCGATACCGTTGATGGCATTCAGACAGCAAAAACAGGAAGGATCTATGCACCCATCTTCATCTCCAACAGCAGTGATGCTGCATATTATTCCATTAAGGGGAATGGAACAACCGCAAATCCATTCATCATATCGTTGAATCAAAATATTTCCATCATACCGGCATTCGGAGTTTTGAACGATTTTCTCTTTCCGGCATTTTCCGGCATAACGATCCTCGATACGGCATTTCACCTGGATATAGAAAACGTCAGCTCTTTCCAGATAACATATGGGCAGCAGTACCGATCAGAGCTGTCTAACCGTGGACTCAGCAATACAAACTGGATGGGCATAGTTCTTTACGGAACTTCCAACGTGTCAATAGTAAACAGTCCGAATATAACTGGCTGGTTTCCGGAAACCATGAAGGGTTTCATCGTGGCAAATCTAATGATCTGGAATTCATCCAACGATCTCATAGCCGGCAACGTTTTTTACTCTCTGCATCTATACTCTGGAGACCTCCAGCCACCCTATTATTCTTCCATCTTCATTTACGGAGAAAACTCATCAGATGAGAACAACACCGTCTGGGGAAACTACTTTCCAGATCAGTATCTATCTGAAAATGGAAACGGTACCGTTGGGCTCTTTGTGGACTCATCTGGAAACATGATATACAACAACGCCTTCACCGAATACGACATAGCTTATTCACCAGATTTCAACGTCTATACGGGCTTGAATGCAACATATCATGACAGCTGGAACCTGAGCGCAGTGGAACCTATCAACTATACAATTATTGTAAACGGCTTTGATCTTAAGGGAAGCGTTGTGAATGGCGGATACGAGGGTGGTAACTACTGGGGTTCTCCGTTTATTACGGCACCATGGAATGAGACAGGATACATACAGAGTGGTTACGATTATTATCCGCTGGTGTATTTTGTCTATACGCTTTCATTCACAGTGCATGGCTTGCCTGCTGGAACAAGCTGGGAGATTGCGGCTGATGGGGTATACTATGAAAGTTCCGGAAGCAGCATCAACGTCACGGAGTACAACTTTGGCAACACGACCTACGCGGTCTTCCTTCCCCCTGGTTACACCACTGATTATTCAGGATACGCCTATTCATTCACTAACAGAACAGTCGTAAATATATATGCGAAACACTTAATGACCTACGGCATCATATTCTATGCAACAAACTATATAGGAAATGAGACGTGGTATGTTGATGTGGCCGGTAGCATTTATTCTTCTACCTCACGGGAACTTATAGTTGACCTTCCAAATGGTACATATTCCTACTCTGTCTTTGCTCCGCCAAACAATTACACAGCTGTATCAGGATACGTCACAGTAAACGGATCATCGTCCATAGTCAATGTTACATTTCCTGAGCAGCTATACAAGGTTGTGATCTCCGAAACAGGCCTTCCTGCGGGATCATCATGGTATGTTGTGATCGATGGCAGATCTTATTATTCAAATGAGGGCAGTATATCCATACTTCTACCAGCTGGTCATTACGTTGCTCAGTTTTCCAGTGTACCTGGATACAAGACGTCCTCGCAATACCTAAGCTTCAACGTGACTGGACAGCCTGTGCAGGTGATCGAGAAATACATGCCGACACAGAACTATGATTACTATCTCGGTGCAGGCATAGTGATAGGTGCCATGATCACGGCATTCGTGTTCTACATCGATCGCCGCAGAAGCTAGGCACATAGAAAAATATTCAAATCAATTTTTGTATCTCGACTGTCAGGCCTGTACAGATCGAGGCATTAAACACGCAGTTATGGATGAAACTCTTTCAAAGCGATTTTCAATTAGGTTCGTTTTTAAGGCATTGGAAGAAAAAGATTCTACAGAGATCAGACCATGATCATGCTCACAGAAATTATGTCATCAACTGCGTTATCCGGCCTGGACGATAGAAAATACAGACGATTATCGTTCGTCGATGGATCTATCATGGCAAGAAAAGCGTCTATAAATTCTCTGGTGAAGTTAGCGTTTGGACCATTGAAATCGTATACCATGAGTTTATCATAACCAACCAGAAATATGCTGATTCCGCGGAACGAAGCCTCTTCACCGAATATTTCAGATGCAAGCTGATGGCCGAGATTCCTGGATCTCCTTAGGCTATCAACGATCATCTTTGAAAAATCGGCTATTTCAAAGAGATCCGTATCTGGGACCTCAATTGCTATCCTGTTTGCCATATGTCTGTGGCCAGGCGTGTATATTATTATTTTCTTCCCATAGATTTCGCGGATGATTTCCACAGCCGACCTCTCCAGATCGGCATCGTTGCCATATTTCATCACAGTTATTTGCCTGTAAACGCTTTTCTTCAAGGTATTCCTCACTTTCTTTCACAGCGTGAGCATATTAATTTTATTCCACGTACAGATCATACTTCGCATTATCTTCATAGGATCTGACTCTTATTAGATAGTATTATTATAATCTATTTATTTGAATATTTAATTATGTATAACACATACAAAATTATACGACGAAATTTCAAATAGCGTTAAAAGATATCATATATGTAGAGGTGTTTTAATGCCAGAAACTGAAGAAATTAGTAAGGGACTTGAGGATGTCAATATAAAGTGGACCAGGCTGACGACGATTGATGGAAATAAAGGTATTCTAAGATACGGAGGTTATTCCGTTGAGGATATAATTGCTTCAGGCGCTCAGGATGAGGAGATACAGTATCTGTTTCTCTACGGAAACCTTCCTACGGCGCAGGAGCTGAGAAAGTTCAAGGAAACCATACAGAAGGGATACAAGATACCAGATTTTGTCATAAATGCCATAAGACAGCTCCCCAGGGAGTCGGATTCGGTTGCCATGCAGATGGCCGCGGTTGCATCCATGGCCGCATCGGAGATAAAGTTCAAGTGGAACAAGGACACAGACAGAGACGTGGCTGCAGAGATGATCGGCAGAATGTCGGCCATAACTGTAAATGTATACAGGCACATCATGAATATGCCTCCGGAACTTCCGAAACCGTCCGACAGTTACGCCGAGAGCTTCCTAACTGCCGCATTTGGCAGAAAGGTCACAAAGGAAGAGATAGATGCAATGAACACTGCGCTCATACTTTACACGGATCATGAAGTGCCGGCTTCAACAACTGCTGGGCTTGTTGCTGTATCCACGCTCTCTGATATGTATTCTGGTATAACCGCTGCGCTCGCCGCACTGAAGGGGCCATTGCATGGTGGCGCGGCTGAAGCTGCGATAGCGCAGTTTGACGAGATAAAGGATCCTGCTAACGTGGAGAAATGGTTCAACGATAACATAATAAATGGGAAGAAGAGGCTGATGGGTTTTGGCCATCGTGTGTACAAGACCTACGACCCAAGGGCAAAGATATTCAAGGGAATTGCTGATAAATTATCAAGCAAGAAACCAGAAGTGCGCAAGATATACGATATAGCAACGAAGCTGGAGGATCTGGGCGTTAAGAACTTTGGATCTAAGGGAATATATCCAAACACCGACTACTTCTCTGGGATAGTGTACATGTCTCTAGGTTTCCCGCTGAGGAACAACATATACACAGCCCTCTTCGCTCTTTCAAGAGTTACTGGGTGGCAGGCGCATTTCATAGAGTATGTTGAGGAACAGCAGAGATTGATAAGACCGAGGGCAGTATACGTTGGCCCTGCGGAGAGAAAGTTCGTTCCCATAGCGGAGAGGAAATAAAACATACCTCTCAAACCATAATTTTTTGTCAAGAGGCCTTATTTCAATAAGAACGAATCTTAACCTCCCCATCTGGTATTTCTTTGATACAATCTTAATGTTGATGCATTAACGTAGACAATGTTCGTTCAGATTATCCCATAACTATATGGGAGGCGCTGAATCCGCAGATTTAGAGCTGAGATTCTGATCTGGAACAGATATATATGATATGCAACGAAGTCAATCCATTGAATGCGTGACGTCATCAAATTTTTTATAAGTACCAGCGATACTTGTTGGTGTTATTATTCCATCTCCTGCTAGCTGCAGCGGTTTTTACATTCACGCTCATTCTTGTGATAGCAAAACCCTGGAAGTTGGATATTGGCTATTCTGCCCTCATAGGAGCTTTGATCTCAATATTGTTGGGAATATCAACCCCTTATGATATCGTTAAGGTATGGAATATAATATGGAATCCAACATTCACCTTTGTTGCGATAATAATAATGTCTCTGGTATTTGATTATTCCGGATTCTTTGAATATTATGCCATAAGGATATCGAAGATTGCCGCAGGCAATGGTCTCAGGCTTTTCGTCCTAATAGTGCTGCTTGGATCAGCCATCTCTGCATTCTTTGCCAATGACGGTACGGCTCTGGTGCTGACACCCATAGTCTCTGCCATAACGGCAAGAACCGGCATGGACAAAAGGAGGGCAACAGCCTTCATAATGGCCACCGGTTTCATAGCCGATTCCTCCAGCCTCCCATTCATAATCAGCAACCTTGTGAACATAATTGGCGCTGGATATTTTGGGATCTCGTTTGCAGAATATGCGGAAACTATGATAATACCGGATCTTGTCAGCATACTGGCAAGCCTTGCTGTGCTGATCCTCATATACAGGAGAGAGGCAGCCGTCCAGTACAATACCGCCAATGTTGGTGACGAGAATAAGGTTATAGTGGACAGGCAGATATTCAGGCTCGCCTTTCCGTTCATAGCCCTGGTCGTGCTGGCGTATTTCCTGTCGAGCATAGATAGCATCCCTGTAAGTTTCATCGCACTGCCAGCAGCCCTAATAATCCTATATCTGGCAAGAGTTAACGGAAAGATAAACACAAATACCGTGATAAGGGAGGCCCCATGGCAAATAGTTCTCTTTTCGCTTGGGATGTACGTTGTTGTTTACGGGTTTGGAAATGCTGGATTAACTCAACTGCTGACGGATCTGATGCGGCATCTCATGATCTTGGGCAATCCCACATATACGGTACTTGGAGGCCTGTTCTTCGGATTTCTCGCCGGATCAATGAACAATCTTCCTTCAACAATGATGGGTGTTCTGACTGTTTCAAACCTTAATGGAAACAGGTTTCTGATCTATGCCAACGTCATAGGCAACGATATAGGTCCAAAATTCACTCCGATAGGTTCTCTGGCCACTCTGCTCTGGATGTACACTCTCAAGAGAAAGCACGGCATAGAGATAACACCGGCGTATTATATGAAGATCGGTTTTATGGCTGCTCTTCCTGTCCTCACTCTCACGCTTATTTCTCTATATGCTGTCATAGAACTTGGCCTCTGAATATGTCAGCAGGCAAAGCGTTATAATGGAAAAGTTATTGGTTTGATCTAAACTGTAAAACTCGGATCTTCAGCGATTAGATATGCGGATCTTCTTCAGCAGGAATATTCAACTATGCCCGCTCATCGTCGTGCACGGCCTTCCATATATAGTTTCCTTCGCAATGATGCTTCAATAAATACATATTCAAGATGAATCTGTACCATTAGCTGCCGATCAGACAGTGATGAGTGAATGTCCGAAGGATCAAAATTCAAGCTTGCCGTTCCCAGAGAACACGGTCTTATAGTAGTATGGGCAAACACGCTGATCATTTCACTGATATCAAACTTCAGATTCTCCATATACGGCATTGTAACATTTCTGATCATGTTAACTACATTCTTTCTTTATGATCCGATACTTTCTGCACTGAGGGTGTGGAAAGCAAAACGTGGTCCGCTGAGATTTCTCTACGCCAACCATGCTTATGTTTTCGTGATCGGTCCGCTTCTTCTTGGATGGATTCTCTATATAACGGTGATCCATGTGATCCCAGTGACACCGCTGCTGTTCTTTGCAGTGTTTCTAGCGACTTATGTTGCCCTCTTCAGGTATGGAGAGAGAAAGCTTTACACCCGTATATTCTCCATACTGACATTGACATCGATGTTTCTCATAGTGTCTTCATCCTTCGTTCACTTGCTGACGATTAGAAATATTACGATCTTTCTCGTACTGAGCGCTGGCGAGGTTCTTATGGGATCTGGTCCTGTGGAGATAGCGAATGCAAGGATGATGAAGATCAGGTTCGAAAGACTCTTTTTCCATCGCATACTGCCTGTATATGTATCATCCATTTTGGTTCTGATACCAGACCTGCTGATATCGTATCCGATGGTTTTCTATGTATTTTCTGCCATATTTACTGTTGCAGCTTTATCCACAATTGCTGTGAAGGATCTTCCCATGAAAAAGATAGGTTTTGTGGCAACAGGATTCAATCTTGCCATCCTGGTAGGTGTCATCGTCTTATATAAGTGATTTTCATTTTCATTGAATATATGATCCTCTGGCCATCCTGTTCAGAAGGTATATGAAGAATGGAACGCCGATTATTCCCGTTACTATGCCTATGGGTATGACCTCCCCCTGAATTATCACCTTGGAGAGGTCGTTCGCCACCATGAGGAATATGGATCCGAAGATCGCCGAGGTGGGTATCACGTATCTGTTTGAACCACCGTATATTAGCCTTGAGATGTGGGGCATTATTAGCCCGACGAATCCTATTAGGCCGGAGACAGAAACAACGGCCGAGGTACTCAACGTCACCAGTGCGATTAGTATTGCCTTGGTTCTTTCAACGTTCACACCTATGGACTGTGCATGCTCGTCTCCCATCTGCAGGGCATCCAGTTCATTACGAAGTAGATATATACCGATGGACGAGAAGAGAACGATCGGAATCAGAGTCATTATCTCAGACCAGCTTATGGTCTCTATCGAACCCAGAAGCCAGAAGTATTCACTTCCTGCAAGATTCACGTCTGAAAATATTATGAAAGACACTATGGACGAGGAGAAGAATGAAAGTGAGATCCCTATAAGCAGTAGAAATGTGGGCGGCGCCCTTCCATGACGGAACGATATCAGATAAACCAGTGCCACCGTGACCGTGCTGAAGACAAATGCGTTGATCTCAAGGGTATAATATCCAAGAAATGAGAGCGAGAGTGCTATGCTCAGTACAGCACCAAGTGCTGCACCGCTGGATATACCTATGATATACGGTTCCGTTATTGGATTTCTGAATATGCTCTGAACTACAGAACCGCCTATGGCAAGAGTGGAACCCACGAGTATTGCTCCAACGATCTGCGGCTCTCTGAGTTCTGTAACGATGAGATAATCATTCCTGGGTACGGCAAAATGATGTATAGCTGACAAAAATGGTATCTGATCCCAAATTATCTCCATTGTTCTCCTGACAGGGATAGATATGTTTCCCATGCCAATCGATAGGATTGAGATCGCTATCAGAAGGATCAGGCTTAATAAAACTGCGGGCATCCTTATAGATCGATTATGATAGCGAACTTCTGAGAACACCAATTAATCCCCCTTTATGTTACTTAAATTTATTTCACTATAATAAAGATCGCTATGTTAATATATTGAAGTGAGTTTACGTAAACTAAAATCTACTTGGTGAAATTCATGAACAGAAATTCCGTGGTCGCGATTGTTGTGATAGCTTTAGTGGTCATCGCAGGTGTTTCATATTTCTACTATAAGGAGGGTATAGGCACAAACGATGTTGCCCAGGTATATGCACCAAATGCAAAACTCCCATTCACACATCCGCTGACAAGAATAGTTTCGCTTCTGCCCAGCATAACTGTGAACCTGTACGCCCTTGGAGCTGAGAAGGATCTGGTCGGGATAAGCACCTATACATCTTATCCCAGGAATCTGAGTCTCCCCATAGTTGGTGAGCTGGATACGGTAAATTACGAAGAGTTGCTGAACGTATCTCCACAGGCCGTTATAACCATACCATCATACTATCCACAGAACGTCATAACGAAGATACTTGATATGGGTATACCGGTTATAGAGGTTGGCCAGAATAACTTCACTCAGATAGAGCAGCAGATCCTGGAGCTTGGAAATATAACGGGAACACAGGCCAACGCCTCGAAGATTGTAAACTGGATGCAGACATCACTGGTGTATCTTCACCAGAATGCGACAAGGCTTTCTGACGGAAAGAGGATGAGCATATTCTATCTGCTGAGCACCGAGGGCGGGTACTGGACAGCCGGTAACCAGACATTCATAAATGATTTCTTCAACATAGCCAATCTGCGCAATATAGTCAACGGTACGGGATATTATACTGTTCCAGGATCGCTCATATTGAACGATTCGCCTGACATAGTACTGCTGGATCAGTATGTCAATTCTTCGGTGATGAAAACCGCCCCGTTCGATGGGACCAATGCATACAAAAATGGCACTTACTTCACGATATTCGACGACAACTATTTCAACGAACCTGATTTCAGATCGGTCTATGCAGTTCAGTGGTTAATAGATGAAGTTTACAATACCACCGTCAGCATACCCGCATTTCCCATTCAGCTGGCTGATAATCCTGCACCATCTATTCAGTAATATAGTATTATTCATTTTTATGCGATGGCATGAATTCGATCGCTAAATGAAACTTATCGATCATGGAGGAAAAGGAAATCACACAGCGTATAATCAGAGTGGTTTACAACCCCCCAAATATTTTTGCTGAATAGATGTGAAGGCATAAAGTGATGTAAACTGCCACAAACTGAATCTTTGTATCTCCTTTTAACGAGGAAACGTCTGAACGTATGGTTATATTCAGACTGCACCAGCCATATTCACAACTGCCTTGCAAAATTCATTCGAATATTCCTGCTGGAGAATGTCCGTGTATCTAATCGTGGAAAATGTTCAGATTTGAATATATTTTCAAATGGATAATTTTTCTTTAATATTATAGTAGCAAAATATTATCATGAATAAAAGAATGAAAATATGAAGATGAGATGCGGCATTTCAAAGAGGTATTATTTATCCGGCCTACCATCTCACCTTCAGATCCCTTGCAGCTTTCACTTCATCTATCCTGGAAACAGCCGTATTCCTTGGCCTCGATTTCAGATCCTCTTCCGGTACCTTCAGCGCTGATATGAGGACGTCTGCATACTTATCCAGATCCGCCTTGCTCACGGTCTCGGTGGGCTCTATCATCATAGCCTCCTTCACGATCAGCGGGAAGTACACCGTTGGTGAATGTATACCGTAATCTAGCAGGTACTTGCCTATGTCAAGAGCACGCCTTCCGGTATTTTCTGTTGAAAGAACGAACTCGTGCTTCTTCAGTGGATAGTAAGGCACCTCATAGTACTCCTCAACCTTCTTCTTGAGGTAATTGGAATTCAAGACAGCCCTTATGGTTGCATTCTTAAGGCCTTCATCTCCGTTTTTGAGCACATATGACCATGCGCGCAAAAGAACTGAGAACGATCCGTAGAACGATGATACCTTCCCTATGCTCTTCTTCCTACCGTAATCGAGGAAGTACCTCCTGCCGTCGTATCCAACGACCGGAACTGGCAGAAAGTCAGATAAGAAGGCTTTAACGGCTACCGGTCCGGCTCCAGGCCCGCCACCACCGTGTGGGGTTGCAAAACTCTTGTGCAGGTTAAAATGAACTATGTCGAAGCCCATGATACCTGGCGAGGTTATGCCGAATATTGCGTTTAGGTTGGCGCCATCGTAATAGAGCAGCGCACCGGCATCGTGTATTATCTTGGCTATTTCAACTATGTGCTGCTCGAAAATGCCAAGCGTGTTAGGATTGGTTATCATGAATGCTGCTGTCTTTTTGGAAACCGCCGCCTTCAATGCACTCAGATCCACCATGCCATCGCTGTTTGACGGTATCTCCACTACGTCAAACCCGCCCATTGTGGCTGAAGCAGGATTTGTTCCATGTGCAGAATCCGGTATTATTATCTCAGTCCTGTCCTCATGCCTGTCTTCGAAGTACTTCTTAATTATGAGAATGCCGGTGAATTCTCCGTCAGCACCAGCCATCGGCTGCAATGTAACTGCATCCATATCTGATATCTTTTTCAGAAACTCCTGAAGCTCGTACATCACCTGCAGCGTACCCTGTACGGTGGATTCAGGCTGGAATGGATGCACGTTCCTGAACTCCTCATAGGATGCTATCCTGTCGGCATATTTTGGATTGTACTTCATGGTGCAGGAACCCAGAGGATAGATGCCAACGTCCACGGTATAGTTCATCTGCGATAGTCTGGTGTAGTGCCTGACGACATCCACCTCTGAAACTTCTGGCAGATTCAGATCCTTTCTCTTCAGATCCTGCGAAAGGAGATTTTCATCAACGTCTTCAGAGATACTGAACGTGCTGTCTGATCTTATGTCCTTTATGAGAGGCTCGTCATAATACGCCTGTCTGAACTCCATCAGATCACCTCCAGCGCCTTTGCAAGCTTCTCAATCTTTTCAGCATCCGTCTTTTCCGTTACCGTAAAGAATGTTGCATCTCTGAGGGATGTGTCCTTGATCAAGCTGGTCAGCTTCAGCCCTCCCAGTATACCTCTGGATGCAAGGCCTTCCATAACTTCCCTGTTGAGCCTGAACATGACATCTGAAAACGATTCCGTGTTGAAGTATGGTTTGATGCCGGCCGCCGAAAGCTTTTCCTTAAGCATCCTTGAATGCTTTATTGTCAAGAGGGCAACCTTCTTAAGCCCAGACGATCCCAGTATGGAAAGATATGCAGATGCGGCAAGCGTAAGCAGAGCCTGGTTTGAACATATGTTGCTTGTTGCCTTGGCACGCCTGATGTGCTGTTCCCTAGTCTGCAGCGTCATCACATAAGCCCTCCTTCCATTGGAATCCACGGACTCGCCTATTATCCTTCCTGGGGATCTCCTTATATGATCCATCTTGAAGGACATTATGCCCAGCAGCGGTCCTCCAAAGTTCATGGGTATTCCAAGCTGCTGCCCCTCAGCCACAGCTATATCTGCGCCATATTCTCCCGGCGGCTTTACGGCACCCAGTGAGATGGGATCCACATAGGCTATCAGAGCGGCATCTTTCTTTATATCTTTGACCGCAAAGACATTCTTATCGAGGATCCCATAGCCGTTTGGATTTTCCACAATCACAGCCGAGGTTTCATCGTCGATCTTTGAAGACAGATCATCGAGATCGATCATGCCGTCATTTCCCATCTTATATCTTATTATCTCCATGTTGAGGCCCCAGACGTAGTTTTTCAGCACCGAAAGCTTGGAGTCATAGGTTGAGTCCGGGATGAGGATCTTTTTCTTTCCGTTGATCCTGTACGCCATCCTAGCTGCTTCTCCAAGGGCAGAATATCCATCATACATGGAGGCGTTTGTAACATCCATGGCCATGAGATCCGAGATGAGGCTCTGATATTCAAAGAGGGATTGAAGCATTCCCTGCGATATCTCGGGCTGATAGGGGGTGTATGAGTCCAGAAATTCTGGCTTTGAAAGTATGTAGTTAACCGCTTCTGGTATTATCCTATCATATATGCCGTTTCCGAGGAAATTCAGCATTCCCGTGCTGTTCCTTCGGCCCAGTTCGAGCGCGCGTTCAACAACCTGATGTTCATCAAGACCGCTTCCAATTCCTATTGATTTCTTCCTTACAGACCCAGGTACATCAGAAAAGAGGTCTTCAAGCTCTTTCATGCCCATAAAATTGAGCATAGATAGGAGTTCATCCATGATCCAATAAGCGTTTATGACGATTTATTTGTTTGCAAAAACAGCCATTTCTTGATATGGCATATCATCTCATACTCCTGGAATATCCCCGTAGATTATCTTGTGGATCTGCGGAAGCACTCTTATATTATATCCGGTTCCTGAGATCCGATCTGCTATCCTTCTTATATCCGAACCCCATGCAGGCTGGAACACGAAGTTCAATCCATCACCATACCTATCAACAAAGTCCAAAGCAAAATTCAGATCCTCATCATCCTCTATCACGATCTTGAGATAGTCCTGCTTTCTGAGATATCTTAGGTTTTCCATCAGGAATCCCTTTGTGACCTTTGCAGATGGCGGCTTCACGTCCATGTCTATGAAGATACGATCCGAGAACACAAAGTTCTTGACACTGATCGTTCCATTTGTTTCTATGAGTATATTCTTCCCGAGATCGACAACCTGCTTTACAAATTCATGCGCTTCTCTCTGTACCAGCGGTTCCCCTCCTGTGAAGCATACCCAGTTTTCCCTCGATTCTTGAACCGATCTTATGATTTCCTGCAGGCTCACATCCTTTCCGCCGTAGAAAGAATATTTCGTATCGCACCATTCACATCTTATATTGCATATATTGGTTCTGACAAACAGCATGGGCAGTCCAGCGTACAGCCCTTCGCCCTGTATGCTGTGGAATATCTCGGTTATCAGCACGGTGGTCTATCAATAACCGGCTAATATGATTATGCTTCATGGGATCCGATCAGCATCTCTCAATCGCATGATCCTATTCAGACATAGAAAAAACACAAAATTTATTAACATTTTACAGTATTACAGTTTAGTGATGAAAATTGTCAATAGCCTTTGTTCTGATTAGCACCGTTCCTGGAAAGGAACATGAGGTATATAACAAGGTGCTCAAGATCAACGGAGTGGTCGAGGCGCACCCTCTGTTCGGTGAGTACGATATAATTGTCAAGCTTGACATGAAGGACTTCACCGAAATAGGCGAAGTGGTTATAGAGAAGATCAGAACGATTGACGGGGTTATTGACACAAAAACGCTGACAGGAATAAAACTGTGAGGTGATATAGTGATTCCTTGGTCTCCATGGAACTGGGAGGTTTTCCTGCTGGTTATTCTGGCACTTCTGGCTCTGTCCCTAATAGTGCTCGGTATACTGACTGCGTACTTCGGGAGCGGCAAGAGCAGAATTGCCGGAGCAGCTCTTCTGGTCATTGGACTGGTGGTTGCGGTCATTGATATTATTGGTCCGAAATATATGTTCCACTTTGGCCTGGGCCAGTGGGCTGCATATGTTGCACTCGGAACAATATTCTATGTGATAGCTGCCATAATTGGTGTGGTGATCGGTCTCCTGGTCTTTCTCGGTTTCATAATGAAAACCTGAAAAGCCAGTTTCAACAAAATATTTATCCATATTTTTAATCGGCCACAATGAGCGTTTCTTCTTATATCGAACAGATCAAAGCGGATATTCTTGATAAGGTTAAGGGTCGTGCAATAATAGCTGTTTCTGGGGGTCAGGACAGCTCTCTTCTCTCTGTCCTTGCATCGCAGGTTTTGGCGGATAAATTGCTCTGCGTCTTTGTAGATACAGGTCTTCTGCGCATAGGTGAAGTCGAAAGGGTCAAGAAATTCTTCGAGGATCATAGTATGAACTATAGAATAGTTGACGCTTCTCAGGAGTTTCTCAGCGCCCTCAAAGGTGTGATCGATCCGGAGGAAAAACGCAAGATAATAGGCAAAACATTCATAGATGTTTTGAACAGGGAGGCTGAGAATTTTGGGGCAGAATATCTCCTGCAGGGAACAATAGCTCCGGACTGGATTGAAAGCGGCGGTCAGAAGAGGGATACCATAAAGAGTCACCACAATGTTGGAGGCTTGCCCAAGGACATGAAACTCAAGCTTGTGGAGCCGCTTCGGGATTTTTATAAGGATGAGATCAGAGCTATGTCAAGGGAGCTGGGTATGAGAACTGATCTGCAGCCTTTCCCGGGTCCAGGGCTTGCAGTACGCATAATGGGTGAAGTGACTGCGGAAAAACTGGATCTGCTTAAAAGGGTGACGAAGATCGTGGAAGACAAGGTTGAAGGTGCGCTTAAGCCAGAGGAACGACCATGGCAATACTTTGCAGTTCTCCTTCCCGTGCGAACTACAGGTGTGCATGGAGACAGAAGAGCATATGGATATACCGTGGCGGTCAGGATGATAGACAGCATAGACGCAATGACTGGAACGTTCACCAAGCCCTCCTGGGACCTTCTGGAGGATATAGCGAATACGGTTACAGATGAGATACCTGAGATAAACCGTGTGGTCTATGATATAACAAATAAACCGCCTGCAACCATTGAATGGGAATGACCAGATGACGGAAAAATCCAAAAGAACTTTTAAAGATAATTTATTGATTTGATGAGGCTAAATATTTCATTTCAATGAGAAGCCAAATGATAAATATAAGTATAAATGAGAAGGGAATTTTAGATCAGTGCATTTGAGAAGGGAATTTTAGATCAGTGCATTACCGGCTTTGTGCTGACGGATTCCATCCTTTCCTTTGCCTTGCACTCGGGGCATACCCCCCTGACAAATAGCGTAATGTTCTCGAAATCCGCATCTGAATTCTCCTTCAACAGATCGAGGAGCTTTCCCTTGTCTATCTTCACGTCGACGATGTTTCCACAGACCTTGCACATCAGATTCGCATGGAGTTCAACCTCATTTTCGAACCATGTCGTACCATCGACGTCGAAAGAGTTGATGCATCTTACGTCTGCGAACGCCTTGAGTATGTTATATACCGTGGCAAGGGTGATCGTTGGAATGGTCTTCTTTATCTCCTTATACACGTCATTTGCTGTGAAGTGACCAGGCCCTTTCTTCAGATATTCAATCACAGCGAGTCTCTGCGGGGTTATCTTGTATCCGGCCTCCTTGAGCATAGCGACATAGTCTTTAACCATATCTACCATATATGATATTTCAAAAGGATATTTAAATTATACTAATTAATATGTAAACATAATAAATAGAAGATAAAAATGATTATCAACGAGTTAATGCTTCTTTCACAATGACTACTAAAAACAGATGGATATCTATCTAATAATAAAAATTAAAACTCTGACCTCCAAAGCATGGAAAGACTTAAATATCAGCAATCATAATAAGTACTGTGGAAGATAAAAAGGATGCCCTGATATCAAAAACGATATCCATGCTGCTCGATAATGGGTTCTCAGTAGCGGATACTAGAGGGCAATTTTCAGCATCCTTTGATATCATTGCGAGGAGGGACATCGAAAGATACGTACTGAAGGTGCTTTATAATATAGATACGCTTAAGCCCACGACTGCATATGAGCTTGCAAAGGTAGCAAAATTTTTGAGATCCACGGCCACCATAGTTGGCGAAAAAACAGGCGGTGGGCTGCTTGAAGATGGCGTCATATACTACAGGCACGGCATTCCCATCTCATCCCTTGAAACCTTCAGGAATTACATCAACGGTGAAAGGCCGTACATCTATTCAGGCCCGGGAGGCTTTTATGTCAAGATAAACGGAGAGGCACTCAGAGAAATGAGGATGAAGATGAGTCTGTCCATCGGCTATCTGTCCCATTACCTTGGCGTATCAAGAAGATCGGTATCACTCTACGAAAGTGGATCATCTGCCACAATAGACATATTTCTAAAGCTTCAGGAGATCATAAAGGGAGATCTTGTGGACCACCAGGATCTGTTCAAGATTCTGCCCGAAGAACTGCCAGAAGAGAGGGTCCAGGATATATATGTGCAGATGCTTCTGGACATACTGGAAAGGATAGGCCTGGACACGAGACCGGCATACAGAATGCCGTTCGATGTTCTGGCCAGGGATGAGGACGTCATATCGCTTATCGCCTCTATCCTGTCAGAGGATACGGAGAGCACGAAGATTCAGCTGATGAAGAGAATAAGCGATGTGCTGGAAGAGGATGCATTTCTAATAAGCAAGAGATCCACGACTAGAGAAAACATAAACGGATGCCCAGTTGTGAATCTTGTGGATCTTGAGAGGATTACCGGAAAGGACGAACTCCTGAGGATGCTGGAGAAAAGAGCCAGATGATCGCAAGGATAACAAGAGGCGGACATGACATAACGCTCTTTGGTGGCATCAAGGGTCTCGTTCGGGACGGAGATGATCTCAGAAACGAGCTCTATCAGGAGAGGCCAGGTTCTATTTACATAGTGCTGAGCAAGGAACAGATAGACGGTTTGTCGGCGTTTATCAAGGATCCCTTTGAGCTTTCCATGTCGGATTATGAGATATCCTACGGCCTTCACTTATCAATCTACGGCGAGGTGATGACGCCACCTCCGATATATATAGAAGCCGTAAAATACGCCGAGGAAAATGGCAAAGATCTGAAGCCACTCGATGTACCTGAGAAGGAATACACCGATTTCTACACAAAGAATGTGAAACTGTTCGATCTTCTGAGGAATTCCCTGAGAAAGAGGCATGTGACGAGAATGGAGTTCGGAGATACCAGCCCCGAGGATTTTGTCAGGAGATGGAATGCGACGATGAACAGGGTGAGCGGTCTCAGAAAGGTTGAAGAGTTCAGGTTATCCTATATTGAACGCAAAATTGATGAGTATCTTGATACGGACAAGGAGCACAGCGTATTCATAATAACAGAACTTGAATTTTATGATCCGCTGAAGGACTTTCTCGAACATAACGCAAAGAATTGAGGCTATATCACGAAGTGACGCGTTCCCCGCCATCTCCTGAAAATCCATAGAATATTATGTAAATCTCGCTGGATTCTTTGCGTGAGGCTGGAGGTTTTGTTATCTTGTGATCCCTGAAATACTGCCCCCATCGCCTTATGAAGTCGTTCGTCATGTCTCCCTGGAACTGCTTCAGAACTGCAGTTCCACCCCTTCTCAGCGTTTTCACTGCTATCTTCATGACCGCATCATCTATAACAACGGAGGATGCATGATCGGAACTCTTTATCCCGCTGGTCTTGGACATTGCATCTGAGAGAACCGCATCGAAGGACTCTATACCGGAATCAGTCATGGCCTCTCTTATTCTCTCTGGAGCATCCTCCCTCAAAATGTTTAACTTCAGAAATTTAACACCAGGGATCTCCTGCATTGGCTGTATATCGACCGACATGACATGACAGGATCTTTCAACGAGTACCTGCGTCCATCCGCCAGGAGACGATCCGATCTCCAGTACGGACTGACCGTTCTTTATTATGCCGTAACGATCTATCAGGAACTCAAGCTTATATGCGGCCCTACTCCTGAACTGATCCTTCTTGGCCTTCCAGTAATACTGATCCCTGTGATCTCCGGTCATTGTATTAACTTCCTGTATTCAGCGGCAGATAGATGATCTCCTTCCTTCTCTATGGTCATCTTCACAAGCCAGCTGCCATATGGATCCTTGTTTATGGATTCGGGGTGCTTTGCCACCTCCTCATTCACAGCCGTTACAGTCCCAGTAATTGGGGAATAGACATCCTCTGCGGACTTGACCGACTCTATTGTTAGAAGCACGTCTCCAGCCTTCTTCTTGTCTCCAACCTTGGGGAGATCAACGTACACGATATCCGTCATCTGGGACTGTGCATAATCAGTTATACCGATCGTCGCAGTGTTGCCATCTTTCTTATACCATTCGTGCGTTTTTGTGTAATTCAAACCCTCTGGTACCTCTGTCATGATCTATCTAAAGCGTTAGAGCCTATATTTTTTTGTCGTTTCGATGCCATGATCAGGATACAGAGCGCACGGCGTCTGTTCGAGATCGGTCAATACGACAAAGAAACCTTTTATCTCTCCAGAATATAGTGTGAAGGTCTATATGGTCACACCTAATGGAGAAGGCGATAGAACTGCAGCAGTCGTCGGTCTGCAGTTTGGTGATGAGGGAAAGGGCAAGATAACGGACTATCTTAGCGGATCATACGACGTTGTTGTGAGATTCAATGGCGGTACAAATGCAGGTCATACCGTTGTGACCGATGATGGTACCTTCAAATTCCATCTGCTCCCTTCTGGTTCGCTCAGAACATCCTACGTTGTTCTGGGAAGCGGCATGGTGATCGATCCCATTTCGCTCATACCGGAGATAGAAATAGTAAAGAAGGTGAACCCTGCACTGAAGATAATAGTAAGCAGGAATGCCCATGTTGTTACGAAGATGCACAGACAGCTTGACGTGGAAGAGGAAAAGATAAGATCCAGCCTAATGATCGGGACGACGGCACAAGGTATAGGCCCGACCTATGAGGACAAGTACGCCCGCACAGGTATAAGGATGGGTGACATAACCAACTTCAACGTTGTAAAGGAAAAGATAGAGACCATGTACAGGATGCATTCCAACCTGCTTTCGGGCACCGAGTTTTCACAGCCGGAGAAGAGGAACGAGATGGCACAGGCCCTTTACGATGCCGGCCTTAAGATAAAGGAGTATCTAGATTACACCGAGATGGCCATAGACAGATTGTATTCCCAGGGTAAGCGCATCCTCTTCGAAGGAGCACAGGGTGTGTTCTTGGATCCTGATTTCGGCTTCTACCCTTTTGTTACGTCATCAAACACAATAAGCGCATCCATATATACAGGGACAGGTTTTTCGCTCAGAAAGGTGAACAGGATAATAGGCGTTGCGAAGGCGTATGTTTCAAAGGTCGGTGAAGGGCCATTCCCAACTGAAATCACTGACGACCTCGCCAAACAGCTCAGGGATCTTGGCGGTGAATACGGCACTACTACCGGCAGGCCAAGGAGGGTTGGCTGGCTTGATCTGCCGATGCTCAGATATGCAGTCAGGATCGATGATGTGGATGAGCTGGCGATAACAAAGGTCGATACGCTGGGGATGCTTGATAGGGTTAAGGTATGCAAGCAGTACCTACTGGACGGCAGGCCCATAGATTATGTACCAAGGGATATGGAAACCATCAAGAGGATTGAACCTGTATACGAGGAGTTTGACGGATGGGGTTCCATATCTGATTCAATAAGCGGCAGGAAGATATCGATAGATCAGCTACCACCCAAACTTGTCAAATATATAAAATTCATAGAAGATCAGCTCGGAAAACCCGTAGGCATAATATCGATGGGCAAAGAGAGAAATAGGACCGTTAGGATAATTAAATAGATGAAGCTACAAAAGGTTAAATTAAACCCCGTATATCTCTATACATCCTGAATGGTTCATTCAGACTGCGCGTCATATACGCAGGCAATGAATGGATGCGTTCGGGATGGCCCATTGTAATTTTTGGGCATGATGGAGGTATAAATATGGTAGTAAAAGTGGGTGATAAAGCTCCGGATTTTGAAGCTCCGGATACCAGCCTTAAGATGAGAAAGCTGTCAGATTTCAAGGGGCAGAAGGTCGTTCTTGCCTTCTTCCCAGGAGCCTTCACAAGTGTCTGCACAAAGGAGATGTGCACTTTCAGGGACTCAATGGCAAACTTCAACAAGGTTAACGCCAAGGTCATAGGAATAAGCGTTGACTCGCCGTTTTCCCTGGCTGAATTTGCAAAGAAGAACAACCTCACGTTTGATCTGCTGAGCGATTCCAACAGGGAAATATCGAAAAAATACGGTGTTCTCCACGAGAATTTTGTCAATGTTCCTGGCCTGACGGCATCCAAGAGATCGGTCTTTGTGATCGATAGAAATGGGGTAGTCCAGTACGCCTGGATCAGCGATGATCCCGGGAAGGAACCTAACTATAAGGAAATACAGGATTTTGTGGCCAAGCTGAACTGATCCAGTTTGTCTTAAATCATTTTTATATTTTTACATGTATTCTCTATCGTCAACTGCCCATCCCTGATGGAAGGAGCTTTTTGCTGGTCTGTGGTGAGGGATATCGCATGTGAGTCAGGATAGAACTTGAACATCCTGTTATCATATCTTACTGTGAGTGATCTCCTCTCTATCTTCTTCTTGAGGTCTGTTGATTTCAAAACTTCAGATGCTGTATCCCTGGCTGTTTGAACCGGTGTGGATGGAAGATAGGGTTCCCTCACCTTTCTGTATGTACCTCTATTGAGATTGTTCTTGTTGAACGTCTTATTCTAAAAACCATAGTCCAGAAATATTTGGCATGCATCCCTGAATCTCGCTCCAGTCTCCAGAGGCGATCTGTCATACGGAAGCTTCAGCTTAATGGTTCTGAACATTGTTTAATAAATTCCGATACAGTATACTAAAGTCTGTGTTCTCTTTCATCCCCTGCCAAGCCAATGGGTATTGTCGCTCACGGAGGATAAAGCCCCTTCAGAATACCACCGGTATTTCCTTTCTAAACTCGTCTTCATCTTTTGTGGAAGCCAGCTTCGATAGCCCGACGAGAAAGATCGCCACTGATATAACGATCGTAAGTGACCAGAAGATCACCGTAGTATATAGGTATAGACCCCTGTGCAAAATTATGAATATATCTGTATATACCAGTCCACCGTCTATGCCAGCATGAAGAACAGAAGAAATAAGGTAGGTTAACCTGCCCATCTTCTGAATCTGACCCCATTTCATGAATGTTGCTGTACCGGGATGGAAGAGAAGAGACGATATTATGTTAAGCGATATCAGAGCGCCCTGTGCAGCGGAGATTCCATAAATATTATGTATCTCTAAAGCCGGCAAGAGAAATGAGAGGATGAGCACAACTATATCAACAACAGAGAAACCAAGACCGATAAAAAACGCCATTCTTCTTGTTCTTGTATCAACCGATACGTATGTGAATCCTTCCTGAATAAAGCCAGCCGCACAACCAATATATAAGGAATAAAGTATTGGATATCTGATCTCTATGGAAGAGAGATCGGCTATCATTGCGGAGAGATCAAAATGCACCCTGATCAGAAAAATGACATCTGGGATGCCTTCTATCATCTCCTGAACTATCAGGGCAAGAAACATGAAAAATATTCCGATGCCAACCGCTTCAAGTGCATATCTTCGGTTGACGCCTCGGAACAGATCCAGGGATATCACCCTATCATGATAGGCCAACGCGTTCTATATTTTCGGTCACATCCTCAACGAGAACTGCCGTACCGTAAGCCACTATTTCAGTCATAACCTGTCCTATGTCGGAGGAGTCAAACCTGACGTTTATCACAGCGTTGGCTCCTATCTGTTCTGCGGCACCCTGCAATCTCTCCATTGCTGTATTTCTAGCATCAGATAGCATCTTTGTGTACTCCTTTATCTCTCCGCCTGCAAGCGATCTCAAACCAGCCACGAGGTTACCACCCAGGCCTCTACTTCTCACAGTTATGCCCCAGATTGTACCAAAGACCTTAACTATGCGCTTGCCCGGTACATATTCTGTATTTACCATAATGATATCTGACATCATTCTCACCCATAACGTTCTATTTCTATTTGCTCATATCTGGAAGCAGCATTGTTGATTCAGATTATTCTCCATCCTGCTGGATCTTCGCCACGTGTTGGATCGTCCGATTTGGCATGTATTGTATCTTTGTGTCTTTTGCTTGTTACAATCTGAATTTCAGCGTTCATTTAAAGCGATTCCATTAATCAGGATTCAAAGTGGGTTCAGGATAGCTGTTTCCTATCTCAACAAGATAATGTAGAAATTATATAAACCTTTCCTTTGAATATATCCATGAGGGCAGCTCGAAGAAATAATTATACGCAGCTTCTCGACTTGGGCCTTGTTCCAATGGAAAGTTGTAACTATACTATCATTGCATACCACACAGATGCTACTATAAACGGTTTTAAAGAGAGGTTAGGGATTTGGGGAAGCGGTAATTTTCAAATACTTTAGCGATGAGATCCGAATACATGCCTGTGGTTATAGCGATATATGGCTTTTACGTATGTCTGGAGAGGCAGAGGTCTCTTCGATGAAAGGAAGCTCCGATGCTTTAGCTTAGGAGTAGCTCATAGGGGAATATTTGGCCCGCTCTGTTTCATAGGAATAATGTGAAGTTTCAGAAATAATTGGCAGTATAGAAATGAAACTCCGCATTATTGATCCTCCATGTTGGAGTTTTCAAAATGTTCAGGTCTTACCATACAATGAGAAACAGCGTCCTAAGGGTTTTAGCGACAAATAGAAAAATAGAGATTATGAACATATTGAATATTTTAAATAATTTTATGATATTATCGATGTTGCATTGAGATAGTCCTCAGGCGCATAGAAGCTGTAATAATTGCCGTTGACCGTGAATGAAACTGGCATATAGGAGCTGTAGTCGGAGAGAACGTAGTTTGAACCTGGACTTATAAGCTCTTTATTGGTCAGGCCGAACATAACTGATGCGGCACTTAATGAGGTAAAAAAGCTTATGGATGTGAAATCCGCGACCAGGCTGAGCTCCAGGCCCAGATACGAGCTCATCAGGCTCGCAGCGTCCACGATCTCTTCTCCCACACCCAGATCGAAATCGAAGGCGTTACCAGCCGATATGGCGGTTATTAGCGCCAGTCCAAGACCGAGCGCTGAATTGAAGGTCGATACTGCATTGTTGACCTTTGCGATCTCGTCCGCAGCGGTGGAATAGCCTTCTTCGCGATACCACAGTGTCGTAGACTCCAGGGAAGCAGACACGTTCAGATCATAGTTTTCCAGCGTGCTGCCCTGCCTCATTATATACGATACCGCGTCCGCCACGTTGTTTGGAAGCGTGCCTCCTTTGACGACCAGTTCCCCATTGGTTGTCTGTATCGATGATACGTATACCTTGGAACCGTTTCCATCGTACGTTGTTCCCACGTAGCTTGTCCCCTCGTTCTCCTTATACACATGGCATATCGCATATTTTCCGTCCACGTATTCGTACAACACGATCTCATGCCACTTCGTCTTATATTCGCTCGTGTACTGATCGTAATGGACGATAGTATAGGTTGCATTGTTGATCGCTACGTATCCAGTGGTGTTGTTGTTTGCCTGGGATACCGTCAAGTGTGTGGTGTCGATCGAAAAATCATAAGGCATGACGACGTTCTGCGATATGCCGCCGGTGAACGTGAAATTCTTCAGTATTATCGTTGAAGGAGAGGTGCTCATTGACGATGTGGCTTCACCGCTAACCGGCTTGTATACTTCGTTCCCATTAACGTACATGTCAGCATTGATGAGCATTACAGAACCCGAGTACACAATTCCAGAAAGCCCGCTTGAGACGTTTTTGGACAGGTGTACAAGCAGGAGAGGGAACATGCCTTCCATGTTCTTCTGCCAGACAGTATCTTGATATGTATCATACGCATACGTGTAGTAATCGAACTGGTACTCCTCGCAGTATGGATCCGCATTTGGCTGTCCGCTCATATTAACATTGCTGAAAATTGATGCATTTATGACCTGTATCGGTTTCTTCGAGAAAGACAACGAGACGTTGATGACGTACGGAGTGAACGTTATATCCGAGTAATTGCCAACATTGATGCCTGTGCCATTGAAAACGTTAAGTGCCATCGATGCCTGGACAGACTTATTCGTCATTG
>NZ_QJSM01000038.1 GCF_003205235.1 Thermoplasma sp. Kam2015
TTTATTGTATTTATATAGAAGTGTTTTATCCCTTACGATAGCTTTCAATATTGAATGCTTATAGATAGCTCATTTAATTTTCGTCAAGTATAATATAATTTTAAATAACCTTGCCATCATATTATGTTCATATCCTTACGTTTTATTTTTATTGCTAATATTTTTATAGAGATTCTATTAAGAGCACTCTACCTGATCCATACACAGACCTGCATCTATCAAATAGGTATCTTTGAGCTCTCACCTAAAATTTGAATAACTATAATTTTTATTTATTCTATCGCCCATAAATGAATGCATAATATCCCTAGAAATTTCTTATTCAATCCTCTATCAGTATTGTCTTATTGGTGCTCGTTTTTCCACGCTGTATCCTGATTTTTGATGGATCAGCATTGAAATAGCGGGATAGTTGCCTTATCACGTCGGCGTTTGCCCTGCCATTCTCCCTTGGCTCTTCTGTGGATACCACAATATAATCGCCATCCTTCCGTATATCTCCTCTTCCGTGCCTGACCTTAACCATAACAATCAAGCGATCCCGGTTGAGAAGATCCATTTACGGTATAATATTTACGATTTTGTAATCTTTGGATCGCCATAGATTTATGCCAGCCTAGGGCATATTTAGGCATGAATGATGAAGAGATAAAGGATAGGGTCAAAAGATATCCAGAAAGGGCCTCATATAATTTAGAGGATCTGAGATCGATTCTGTCAAGAAACTTTGTGTGCACGGTCTCCTTTGTTGATGAGGGCGTTCCCTATGCTATACCCATGATGTTTGCAAACAGAGGTGAGACTATATACCTGCACGGTTCGATGGAGAGCAGGATATACAGTGTGATGAGATCGAGCCAGTTGATCGCCATTTCGCTTATGGAGCTGAACGGCATCGTGCTGGCCTCCGAGATCAGAAACAATTCAGTCAACTACGTTTCAGCTCTGATCTTCGGAAGGCCTGTGGAGGTTGAGGACAAAGCTGAGAAGCTGCAGACATTCAGAATGCTAACTGAGAAAATAGCTCCTGGCCGCTGGGAAGATTCCATTAAACCTTCGGAATATGATCTGAATGGGGTCTTTGTTTTTTCAGTCAAACCTGAAACGTTTTCAATGAAGATGAGGTCAGGGCCGCCGCATGATTCATTGCAATCCGGCATATGGTCCGGCGTCATACCCATACTACACTCCTATGGAAACGCTGGAGAGGACGCACCGGGATACATCAGATCGCTGTACGGAAGATATCTGTTCAGATGACGGATCAGGCATGCACTGCCCTGCGTGATTTTATTGCCTGAATGTAGGCTGATGCCAGGAATGCCATCAATCCAGATATTATGCATACCACCGCTATACCGGAAGCAATTGAAGATGGATCGATAAGCGCGGCTATGAATGGGGAAAATCCACCAACGATCCTGCCAGAGAAAAACACTATATTTGTAGCCAGCGCTCTTGATCCTGGAGGATAATTTTCGCTGACCCATATACCGCTGAATGAAAAGAAACCGGAAGATATGTATATCGCAGTGAGAACGGCAAGAAGGTATGCATCCGCATGCGTCAGGAGAAGTGCCAGCGAGAACAGTACACCAGATCCAGCAAAGGCCATTGCGACATGTCCTCTCCTGTATCTGTCCGATAGAAAACCGGCTATCACGAATCCAGAAAACCCCGCGAGAGACAGCACAGTGATCAATATAGGGCTGTACTTCAGATCAGAAAGGAGAGTCGGAACGTCCGCCATGAGCGGTATGCTGAACATGAATGCACCTATTACAACGAAGGAGAACGCAACCGTATAGCGCATGAAATTGGGATCCTTTTCATGCACGCTCACGATCCGCCTGCCGCCGGTCTCCATGATCATGGCAGCGGACGGTATGGAGAAGACAAGCGCTATGAGGCCGGCAACCATAAGGTATGTGCGCCAGTAATGGAAAAATACGAAGAGAACGGAATCCAGCATGAAACCAAGGAAATAGAGGCTCTGCATTATGCCACCTATCGTACCTGATGAGCGCCTGAGCGTTTCAACGACCACTGGATAGGATACGCCGTTCTGCGCATTCACTCCAAGTCCTATGAGAAACCAGAAAGCGTATATCATGTATATGGACGTCGAAAACGATGATGCCATAGTAAATATGCCGAAAATGGCAGAGGATATAAGCATTATCAACCTTCTCCCATATCTGTCCGCAGCGTACCCAAGCAGGAGTCCTCCAATGGCCCCGCCTATGAAATCCAGCGGTATTGCAAGAAGAACCGATGAAATTGGAACAGCAAATTGACCGGCGATCTGCGGTACGACCATGGAGATGGAGAAGACAGAAAAGGCTGAGAAAAGAAAAGGTATCATAACCCCGGGTATGTTCCTAAGCCTATCCACCATGCTCACACCTATGCTGATGTTAAGTCAGCTGCTCCTCAGCTGAAGCTTCGGAGCTTCCTGATTCAACGACCGACCTCTGCCTGTACGGATATATTCCGTACAAGCCCGATGTTGCGATCTCCACAGGCGTGAATTCGGATCGCACCGATCCTACTTTTATAAGTCCAATCTTCCTTATGTTCTTGGCGGCATTCAGATCCCTGTCTATAGTTAATCCGCATACATTGCAATGATATATGCGATCTGATAACTTCAGATCATGCTTTATGTTACCGCATCTTGAACATATCTTAGATGATGGATCGAACCTTCCTATCTCTATTATATTCTTTCCATATTTTTCTGCTTTCCATTCCAGTCTCTGCTTGAAGTAATAGAAAGAAACATCACTTAGACTCTTCGATATATGATGGTTCTGCATCATTCCTTTTACGTTCAGGTCTTCGATGATGATGGTATCGTACCGCTTGGCTATCGCAGTAGATACCTTGTCATAGAAGTCCTCCCGCATGTCTCTTAGTTTTTTGTACTCTTTCTGCAATCTCAATATCTGCTTCCTTCTATTCTTCGATCCTTTCTGCTTTCTCGATAACTGCTTCTGGAGTTTCTTTATCCTTTTCTCTACCTTCTTTATGAACCTTGGATTCTCTATTGCTATACCATTCGATAAGGTTGTGAACTTCTCTATTCCGAGATCTATACCAACGGAGTTATCTTCAGATAATGGTTTCTTCTCTGGTAGTTCCTCTGGTATCTCATATATTATTGAACAGTAGTAATAACCTGAATCCTTGGTTATTCTTATTTCGTTAATGTCCTTTATTTCAGATAACTTTTCCTTAGATCCCTTGAAGTATATGCCTTCAGAGAACTTTGGGAAATAGATCCTGTTTCCTTGAATTTTGATGTGCTGTGGTACTGCAAAGAATTCGTTCCTTTCCTTCTTCCTGAATCTTGGATGTTCAGCATTCTTATGGAAGAAGTTCTTGAATGCATTATCAAGAAAGCGTAGAGACATCTGAAGTGATTGGGCGTTGATCTCGTACAGCCATGGGTGTTCCTTCTTGAGTTCGATGAGCATGTTCTGTGTGTCTAAATAGTTCAAAGAGGATTTTTTAGCATCCCTATGCGTTATATAGTATTCGTCCCTCTTTTTTAGAAAGTAATTGTATACGAATCTACAGCTGCCAAAGTGCTTCTCCAGTAAAATTTTCTGTCCTTCGTTTGGATACAGCTTCACTCTGGCAGCTGTTATCATTGATTATAGATATGATGAGATTATTTATAGATCTTTCTATGTATTGGGAGGAAGTCCGTGTATCTCCTGTTCGGAGAAAGAGTTTTTACTGCTTCCCTCAAACTCCTAACTTTTTTATAAAATTAATGATCATGGCAAAACTATTTCACAATTGGTCAATTGGCAATCCTTATCATTTGGGAACTTACGTTAAGATATGGATGAAGAGAACCCTAAAGATGATCCACTTCAGAATAGAGAATTAGATTGACAAAAAATTCAGTAAACATCGGCTATATGCCTCACGTCCACCATCGCAACATCGTATATATCATCGCACACGTTAAGCTTGAACTTTATGAATGTGCGCTCGATCGGCTTGCCGTTTTCAGTGGATCCTATACGCACCATCTCGCTGATGTTAGCGTATATAAGATCGCCATTATCCAGCCTCACCCTCCTTATCAGGTTAACATCAAGTTTCGGCACATAGGAGGTCCTGGTGAGGCAACCATTCCATTTCATATAGAAATCGTCGGAATTCATAAACACCACCCCATAATATTATTACAATTGTATAAAGCATGTAAAAAGATAAAGTATTCGATCTGAATGCTAAAAACGCAATTTCATGTGCTGAATTCAACAGAATTTGCACTGAACGATCGACGTGGTATCGCATAATATCTTCGCATAGGCATATACGATATATCTCAAAATCCGTAAATATCCAGAAAGACTGCTATAACGTTCATGAATGTCAGATGCATACTCTTCTGCCGCAGTTATCATAGGAAAATAAGGCGGGACGCTATCGTGAGGAGACATTCTGATATCTTAGAGATTTCGTTTTTTGCCGAGGAATCTGACATTTATCGCATGATGAATGAATCATGCAGCTATGCCGTGGTCATATGCCCTGAATGTGACGGCATCCGGATCGGAGATCTGGATTCAGCTTTCAGAAACGCAAGGTATCTCATATCGGAGGAGAGATTCTGGGAAGCCCATGAGGCTCTGGAGGATGCCTGGCACAGTTTATCCGGAAAGAAAAGGATTATGGTGCAGGCCCTGATCTGGATCGTCGCTGCCCAGGTGCACTGGCAGATGATGCATACCGATACGGCACTGATCATGCATGAGAGGGGAATTCGAGAGATCAGAGCAGACATGCGTTTTCATTATCCGATGACCGTTGAAGATTTTGACTCGCTCCTGGATAACATTCGATGTGCTGGCGAATGAAGGCGCCTCAGATCTCGCGCATGAATATAACGTCCAGATCGCTCTGCGGGAGCAGACTGCGTTTTTCCACGAGCCTGGCGTAGGCCTCTGCCTCGGCAAGTGCGCCGTTGAGCGCGTTGTGGGGCCTCCTCTCGATGCCCAGCCCCAACGCCGTGATCAGATCGTCAAGCCTCCTCCTTCCGCCCTTATAGATATCAGATGTTTCGAATAGGTATTTCAGATCGATTCTCCTGTCAATCCGGATCATACGAATCGAATTAATTATGCATTCCTGCCCTATGAACGCTATATCGAAGTCTATGTTGTAGCCCGCCACCGTGTAATCCTTCGAATTTTCCGCATACCATTCGGTGAACGCTGCAAGCATATCATACATGGCGCTTCCTATGGAGGCCAGGTAATCCCTTGTGAAGCCGTTGACCGAGAGCGCTCCGTCCTCTATCAGCGCCTCAGGATCCGGCCTCGCCTCCATGTAGAAACGGACCGACGGATTCTCATAGACCACGCACCCTATGCTAATGATGCTGCATTTCAGCGGATCAAGGCCGGTTGTCTCTGTATCTATGAATATCAATTCAATCCCTGAACCAGCGGTATTTAACGTAGAGAGATATGTCGTATATGATCTTTGTTGCACCCGCGACGTACAGAAGCGAAGGTGGCATTGCATCTATTAGAAATCCCCCTATGGCAGGCCCCGGCACCTGCCCCAGTGTCCGGACCGTTGTGAATACGGAATTGCTGTTCACCCTGTAGTCTGGGGGTATGATCGTGTTGGTGAAGCTGTCCCTGGCCGGAACGTCCATCTGGCTTGTCGTCTGCCTCAGATAGAGGAATACCTGGCTCGCTATAAGGTTCGGGATCACCGGCATGAGTATCAGGAAAAAGTTGCTTATGACGTGGGTGTAAACCATGGTGCGTATCAGCCCTATCCTTCCGGATATGCGGGATGATATGAGTATCGATATGGCCGTGACGATGTTGACTATTATGAATATGAAGCCAGCATATCCAAGCGATATGTGGTAAACCACCTTGAACCAGAGCGTGATCATAGACGTGGTCACGAAGCCCCCTCCGAATGCATCTATAGAGAACAGTGCGGACAGCGATGAAATGTGCCTCCTCACCTCGCCAGGTATTTCGCCGGCGGCAGATGGCCTGCTGTACTCAGGGAATGAGATCGCAAGGTATATCATGAGCTGGGCCAGAGCGAACACCAGTAGAACCATGAATATGTAGGAAAAAACGTAGTGTACGTAGAGAAAAAGAAAAAGCGATGCTATGGCTGCGCTTCCATAGGATCCGAAGTTGTAAACCGAAAAGGCCGTGTTCTTGCTTTTCTGGTTCTCTTCGTACCTGCTGATGGTATACTGCTCTACGGGCTGATAGGCTGAGAAATCGCGGCCCGTAAGCGAGATGCCGCCTATGAATATCGCTAATATGAAGACGTATACGTTCCGCGTGAATATGAGTATGACGAATGCCAGCACCATGAGTCCGGATAACAGTATCATCTTCGGCTTCAGCTTCATTTTCACCCTTGGATAGAGAAGGATGAATACCGCGCCGGAGACCAGACTTATAAATATCACGATCGATGTGTAGACTGCGTTGATGCCCAGCGACGATAGGTAATACGGGACGATGATGGCCATGGCCGCAAATATGAAGGAACGAAAGGCCTTTGCTACCGTCAGAAGGAGGGTGTAGGCATGCATGAAAATGTATGATAAAAAATGATAAAAAATTGTGCTTTAGAATGTTCAGTGCCTCCTGAGCAGGGCCACGACGGCGATCGATCCTACGATGAGCCCTGCAACGACACCGATCACCAGGTATTCAAACACAACGCTTGAAGGTACGGCTTTAACTGGTTTAGAGACTTCGAAGGTCACCGTGGTTTTCGCATGCTGTCCATCAGGGCTTGTTACAAGCAGCGTCACCGTATAGCTGCCGGGAGACGTGGCCTGGAATGACGCATAGTTCGTGCCGGTGACGTTCTTCGTCATCACGCTGCCTGATGAGCTGTTGACGAAAATAACAGCATTTACATCATAGCCCGTGTAAGAGAAGGAAACGTTGACGCTTCCGTAGACCGTGGTGTTCGAAGCAGGTGTGTATATTGTCGCCGTTGGATAGAACTGCGATGCCGGAACGTTGACCATGTTTATGGACGTGTAATTGTATGATCCGGTTGCCGTCACCTCTGTAAGATTGAACGTCAGCATGCCGTATGGAAGCATCGAACCGTTGACGGCTATGGTTCCGGACTTAGCCGTCGGCTGTATTGTCGTCACCGCATTACCATTGTAATAAACCGTGATCGAATATGCAGACGTCAGGTTCAGGTTCACGCTGGATGAGTATGCAATGTTGAATATTCCATAGGCGTATGACGGCCCGCTGAGGCTAACAGACGGAGATGGTACAGATGCGGCATAATAGAACTCCATGGATGCGCTGTATTCTATTCCTAGCGTGTCATTGTAGTATACGGTTATTGTGTCAAGGCCGGATGGCAACGATGAATTCAGGCCAAAGACCTGAACCTGCTGGGCGGCCTGCACCGCCTGTCCGTCCTGCCCGAAGCTGATGGGCTTCATGCCGTTCACGCTGTACCACATGTAGTTTATGTATGCGCCGATCGGGGAAAGATAATCCGAGTACAGGGCCTCCGAGTACAGGGCCTCAAATGTGGTCGATGGTGTCACTACAGGGACGCCGTATATGTTGTCCACTGCGTTGGAGAACAGCGAAACTGATGGCCCGCTGCCTATCGTTAACAGCGTCAGGTATGAAACGTCGTGGTCAAGGTAAAGGCCGTTTGCCGCCTGATACACTGGAGCCGACGAATTCGTTATGCCTAGGTAAAGTACGGTGCCTGGAGGCAGACTGTTTGGTATTTTGTAATTAACGTAGCCGGTCGCGTTGGTATACTGCACAGTACCCGGCAACATCATAGTGGGCGTTGACGGACCGTAGAAGTTCAGCGATCCCGGTACGTACAGTGCAACCTGCGCATTCGGTATGCCGACATTGAATGGAAGATACTGGCCCTGCGCAACTGGGAGATAGCTAACTTCATTGTCAAGCAGATAGTTCTCGACAGGATTGCTGAATAATATATTGGCCGTGATCTGCGGTGTCAGCACAAACGAGGTCTCATTGACCATTCCTGAATAGACCGCATAGACGTATATTCTGGTATCATGCGCCACGTTCCATGTATCGAGGAATGCCTGCCCTTTGAGGTTTGTAAGGCCATATGAGGTTACATTAGTCATTAGAAGCTTTGAATTGTTATCCACGTTCAGATTGCTGACGTTTAAGCTCGAGTTGTACGACAGCAGCACAAGTGCATTGTAGACCGGTGTGCCGTTGAACGAAACGTTGACTATCTGCATGTTGGGTTCGATCGGCGGCTCGAACGTTCCGAAGTATCCATAGGAGGAGTTGAAGCTGCCGGAATAATCAAAGGCCGGGAAACCGCCCATAAGATGATCGTACTCTGCATGCACGCTGAGCTTCTCTGACATAATCTTTGAATCGCTGGCATTGGCGATCTGCTTCTGGCCTATCCAGGTGAAGGCGTATGAAAGATGGTTATCGTATGTACCGTTGATCTCAAGGAAGCCCTGTTCCATGAACGTCTTATTGTAAATCTTCAGCATACCTCCGGAATATGAGAAGTTGTATGGACCAGGAACCGTGCTGTTTTGCAGGGCTATGATCTGTCCAGATGCGGTCATGAAGGTAAGGTTCAGCGATTTTGGCGCATTTGTTATCCTAGAATCGTTTCCGGACACGTTGAAGTAGTAGGTCGTCGAGGCCTGGAGCCCAGACGGCTGTCCCATGGTTATGAGCGATGAAGCCGTGACGTTTCCGTATAGGCTGAAGTTACCCTTCTCCCTGTCCGGAGTTATGTTGAAGGGCTGGGTCAGGAACATCTTCGTGTCGTTCATGAAGTTCGGCACGTTTATGGTGCCCCAGCCGGTGAGCATGCTGTAACCATCGGTTGTTGTGTAATAGTTAGAAGGATAGTTCTGCGGACCGTCAAGCGTATAGGACAGATTCACCATCATGGCGCTGAGCGGGTTCGTGCCGTTTGATACGGTGAAGTAAGGATCGGGTATACGAGCCGGATTCTGGCTGTATTCATTGCCCAGTTCGTACAGCAGCGGGTTTATATCACCGAGATAGTCGACGTGTATCGTCGCGTTGAGATAGCTTATTATGTCGGCTATCATGCCTGCAGTGGTCGGCGTGGCCTCGCTCGTGCCGCCGAAGAACCATGAACCCCAATCGCCGTCTATGAGCTCGGTCTGGTTGAAGCCGGCCTCGGCGGAGACCTCAACCTCAGACATCCTCCCCGTGTTTGGAACCAGGTAGCCGTGCTGCCACCAGGGCTGCTTGAAGAAGATGCTCAGCGCTGCGCTTCCTGCGCCGGTTGATATGACCTGCGGCGTACCGTTCACCACGGTGTACTGATTGTTGTCCCAGTATGCCTGTGTGAAGCCGTGATCATGCGATAGGCCTATGCTTACCACATTCATGTTCAGATCGGGCCAGTAGTAGGGCGGTGCGCTGCTGTAGTTGGCAGTTCCGAAGGTGACGTTGAACCTTGAGTACATGCCGGTTACCGGAAATTCAACGCCGGTCTGGTTGAACATGGTCACCTGGTTGCCGCCCACACCCGTAACCCATGGCGAGGTTCCCGGAAATTCTCCGGATATCATGTTCGTGTATCCGTCGTATCCTCCGGAGTCACCGGTTGCCGCCACGATTGTCGAACCCCTCATGCTCAGTAATTCGAACAGGAGGTTCATCAGATCTGCGGACTGCCAGGTCGGCCCGTACATGTTCCACCATGAATCCTCGGAACCGCTCCAGCTGTTAGTTATGACCTGGGGTACCTTACTCAAGTTATAGAGCCTAATATAGGCATGATCCAGAGCCACGGTCGATAATGATGGTATCGCCATTATGTCCAGATGCGCTTTCGGTGCGACTGTCGCTGAATACTGTGTATCCAGGGTGAATTCGCCTAGGTATCCGTCCGTGTACGGTACATATATGTAAGGGGACGGATTTGGAGGCGCCTGATGTGTTATTCCGCTCGCATTCAGGTATGTCACGCGCCCCACTATGGCGCTTGCATTTCCGAACACCTCCTCTCCATATTTCACCATGTCGTTGTAGTTCCAGGCTGGATATGCCAGCGTTGCGTTTACGTACCCCGTACCCATGACTATGGCTATGGTCGTACCAGTGCCGTTCGCACCTGGTTCACCCGCAGTGCCGTTGAGGACTCTGCCGATGCCGTATATCCATACAAGATCAGAGGGGAATAGTGCCTGGAACGGCGGCGTGTATCCCGTTATATTCGATCCGGGATATGGACCGTTGGTCAGGGGTAGCTGAGCCCACACGTATTTCTTGGCATAGAAACCAACTACCTGAGGATGCGTCAGGTTTATCGGGCCTCCAGGCGTTGTGGGGGAAAGCCTGGGCGCATCGTATGTGCCTTTGAGCGTTGGGTATACTGGATTGGATGTCATCTGCATGTTCGTCAGGCCGTCAACCGATATTATGTAACGCCCTATTGATGCCGGAAGCTCTATGCTTCCCATGTTGGCAAAGAGGACGTTTCCGCTGCTGTTCTCAAAGTAATAGAGATCTGTGTGGAACGTCTTCTCTATCAGGGATACGTTGCCTGAGAGATCCACAGCGAAGGGTGTGCTTGAGGAAACACTGAAGCCCATGCCCCTGAAATACGACTCAACGGTGGACTGTGCCTGATAATTGCCGAAGAGGCTGTTTATCTGATCCTCTGAAAGCCAGTGCCTGTAGAGCGGGCTGCCGGGAGAGTTTATCTCCGTGGCGTATTGATTCAGCAGCGGAAGGTTGGCCGGCATGATACCGATCACCAGATGGAGATCCGTATTTGGGCTCATCCTTTCAAAGGGATGAAACCCCGCAGATATCAATCCGGATGATACATTATCACCCGATCGCATCAGTGGACCTGAATTCAGAGCCTGAACGCTGATCTGTTGAGGGTTCGAGGATCCAATCGGACCCAAAAATGATAGGACGCTCAACACAGCGATAATAATAACGACAAAAGTAAGCATGTTTCCATGTTTCATGATGTTTGATCACAATATTTTATTAAAATTTTCGCTTAAAAAATAGATACTCAACTCATCGTTCCATAGCACATTATAGTTTCCTCGTATGATTCAAAGCATGCATGCCCTTTTCGATCCGAGCGATCGATTTACAATATTTATATTCTATGATATTTTTTAGACATAAATGCTTATATAATATGTACATATCACATATTTTGTGAATAATCAAGGATATTCATCTCTAAGAAAAAATGCGATAGGACTTAAGGAAAACATGTTTCAGGGCGTTGCCGGTTCTGCACCCGCTGGTGCTGCCGTTGCAACGCTGACGGGGGCCGCGGCCTATGCGCTTGGATCGCTTCCTCTGGCCGCATTCATCGCCTTCCTTGTTGTGTTCCTGAATGCCTTCATAATAAGCCGTCTTTCAACCAGGATAGCCGGTGCTGGGGGCTACTATTACTACGTCAGAAGCGGCCTGGGAAGCCGCCCCGCAAGGTTCACCGGCTTTCTATACATGTTCTATCAGGTGATGGCGCTGTCCTTCATATCGCTCAGCGTTGGAGTCTTCGTTCCAGCAGTCCTCGGATCTGTATTCGGCATAGCGATACCTGGATATCTGATGTATGTCCTGATTATCGCTGTGCTTGCCTCCGGTTTCCTTATATCCTACAGCGGTGTGAAGGAATCTACAAGATACACGATGTACATGGCCATAGCAGAGATGGCGATAGTGGCCGGCATGGGCATCGTCATCCTGGCCATGAGGCCGTCCATAAACACAGCATCCGTTTTCACCCCAAAGTTCGCCTACGGCGGACTCTCGGGTGTTGGAATAGGCGTTCTGCTGATGTACACCGCCTTCTCCGGCTTCGGTGCATCAACCCCGCTGGGGGAGGAGTCCAGGGAGGCTGAGAGAACAATATCGAAGTCTGTGCTCTTCACCGTTATAGTATTAGGAGCATTCTTCGTCTTCACCTCCTACTACTTCACGGTTGCATGGGGCCCGGCAAACATGGCCAGCTACGCCAGCCCGGACAACCTGGCTCCAGGCATCACCATGATCAGGAGCTATCTCGGTACCGGAGCGGCAATACTAATAACGGTGCTGTTCATAAACAGCCTTCTCACCGGTACGGTTGTCGTGACCAACAGCACGTCGCGAGTCATGATGGCCATGTCCAGGGACGGGATAATACACGGTGCCTTCAGCGGTGTGAGCCGCAGAAAGACCCCGCATATATCCGCAGCATTCGTATCAGCCATGGCAGCAGCCATAGCCATAATATCTGCCGCTGTGATGGGCGGGTTCGGGGCATTCATAATGACTGCAACGGCAGCAACGCTAGGAGTCCTGCTGGTTCATGCGCTGATAAATGTCTCACTGCCGGCTTCTGACATACGACTTCACCGATACCCCTACGGCAGCATGACGATCTCGGTTGTGTCAATAGCTGTGCTAGGCTTCATATTTTACAGCACATTCATGTCTATAAGCACACCGGTCATCGTTGGATCGGCAGCATTCGCGATCTTCTCTGCTGCAGTATTGATCCACTCTATCAGGAATCCCGCTGGTGGATCTGGTATAGAAGCATCAGTCGAATCATGATTGTCGATGGAAAAAAACAGGAGATATGACTAAATATTAAAAATTTTTAATTTTATTCATGCTTTAACTGTATACCTCTTCTCTCCAGAGGTTTCCTCGAGGTTTCTTCCCTTTGTCTCAGGAAGCAACACCAACGTCAGTATGAAGGCTACGATTGCGAATATAGCTAGGATTGTGAAAAGCAGTGGAAGGTGTGCTGATGCGTCTGTCCCAAGTATTATCGCGTCGACGAACGTACCTATGAATGCTCCTGTCTTACCGCCCGCCGCTGACATCCCGGTTCCGAGACCCCTCGTGGTGACAGGGAAAACCTCGGGCGGATATACAAACGTTGTGACGTTTGGCCCGAACATTATGAAGAAGTAGCTAACACCGTAAAGCCCCAGGAAGAGGCTGAGGTTCCCTATGATGGAGTGGTAGCCTATCGCTATTATCGCATACGTCGCTGCCATCACGGCGAAGCCCGTTAGCTGTATCGTTTTCCTGCCTATCCTGTCGATTGTGAACGTGGCTATCCAGTAGCCTGGAAACGCTGCAACCGCAAATATCAAAAGTGTGTACTCAGTGGATTTTATAAGCGCAGGCATGCCCTTTATTGTTGATGGTACAAGCGCTGAGAGTATCGTTGTGGACATTATCGAGTTTCCGTACAGTGCCCAGTCCATAAGGAACCAAGCCCCCATTGTTCCTATCAGCGTCAGAAGGAACGTCCTGTCCCTGAAGAGCGTTGACCACTTGGCCTTAACAACGTACTTCTCGTCATCTGAAACGCTCACATTTATGCCGGTGTATTCCTTAAGATCTCTGGCAGCTTTATTCACATCGCCCCTGGCAGCTGCGGTGTATCTGGGAGGCTCGGGCATCTTCAGCCTGAAGTATATGACTATTGCCGCAGGTATCGCTCCTATGGCAAGCAGCGCCTTCCATGTTATGGCCGGCGATACGCCGTGCAGCATGAATGCAAGCGCTATGAGAGGCCCGGCTACGAGGCCGAAGCTCTGCATGGAGAGTATGCTTCCTATGAATTTGCCGCGGCTCTTCGTGTTGGAATATTCTGCCATTATTGTGGAGCTGGTGGCGTAGTCCCCGCCTATACCTATACCAAGCAGAAACCTCCATCCTATAAGAGCGATGGCGTTGTTGTAGGGCGTCAGAAATGCGCTGCCCAAAGCTCCGATTATCAGTATGGCCAGTTCAAGGCCGTATATCCTCTTCCTTCCCAGATAATCGAGCAGCCTTCCGAACAGGATCGCGCCGATCACCGCCGATATGAGCGATGTGGAGCTTATCAGACCCTTGTAGAACGTATCTATAGTGGTCCATCCCGAGAGGGAAAGTAGCGATACAACAACCCCTATTATGAACAGGTCGTAGGCATCGGTGAAGAAGCCGAGGCCCGATATCAGAAGGGTTTTGATGTGGAAACTTCCCTGAGATCTGTTCAGGGCTTCGTTTATGGCATCCAAACCACCATTGTTCTCTGTCATCATCTATTTATAGGCCGCGGTTATTTTACGTTTTTCTATATAATATATTTTCACTTCATATACCTATATATTCTATATAAAAAACCAGATCTTTAAACTTAAATACGCTCAGGCATTTGTTAAAGGTATGCCTTTCAGGGCGAAGATGAGGATACCTGCATCCCTCTGCATGAGGTGCAGGGGCGCAAAGAGGCTATGCGGCCTCTCATACTGCCCCATAGAGATCGAGCTGATCACGAGATCGAAGGTCGGGATCCAGGGCAGCGTGAGGGAGATCGAGGGATCTTCGCCGCCATCCGTGTTCGTGGGCCGCTATGGATATCCGAAGGTATCCGTTTACCCGTCCGCACCGCCGATTAAGGGCGATACAAGCAGTTTAGCCGTGAGCGCTGCATGGATCGACATGCCGCTGGAGGAGTTCATATCGCAGAGGCTGTCGATGCTGAGGGGATCCACCGAGTTCAGCGTGAATGCGGCCGTGGATCCTGATAAATTGCTCCAGAGGATACAGGAGATATCGTTATCGAAGGGATCGGTTGACGTCGACATACTGCTGGAGAAGCCAATCGACACTTCCAGGATCGAGATAGATGACCATGTCACGCCCATGGGACCGGCTTCCCCAATGAAATCGTTCACGCTTGATTCCACAAAGACGGATCAGCACATAGAGAAGGTGTATTACGATACGGATCTTAAGGCCAGGGATGCAGTCCTAGCGCTCTACAAAGACAAAATAGATGTTGAGAGGATATCGCAGTCGCTGAGCGTCGGGATCATGGGAGAGGGTAGGAGGAGGAAGATAGTGCCCACCAGATGGTCGATAACGGCCGTGGACACGATGATATCAGATGATCTCGTCGAAGATATCAAGGATATGCCGTCAATCGATAAGTTCCTGGCCTACAGGATGAGGGTCAACGGGAACTACTTCATGGCCATACTCACGCCGTCTAACTGGATATACGAGTGGGGCGAATCGTGGTTCCCGGGAAGCACATGGAACATGTGGGGAGATGAGGCCGAGGTGGAGATCGACTACGAGGGATACTACGGCCGCAAGACGTATCCGGACATCGGCGGATGCTACTACTCCAGCAGGGTTGCAGTTGGCGAGGCGTTCAAGAGGATGGGTAGGAGCGGCGGTGCGATAACATGGCGCGAGATATATCCCGGTTTCAACATACCGGTGGGCGTCTGGTTCGTCAGGGAAAACATGCGTAGGCTCTTCTCGCAGAATCCTGAGGAGTTCGATACAATCGATGAAGCCATAAAATACGTTTCTGAGTGGATGAAGGTGCCTCCGGATAAATGGAAGTCAAATTCATACGTTTACAGAACGCTTAGGTACAACAACCTGGAGAGGTTCTTCAGCATATGAGGATAATAGAGATCGATGTGAGGAGCGCGCTGCAGAATTCCGGTCTCAGGGAGCTGGATTACAGCCTCAATCCATACCTTGGATGCATGCACAGATGCCTTTACTGCTACGCTATGGATATGACCAAGGACGAGCGAGCAGCGGATGACTGGGGCAGTACGATAATAGTGAAGAGGAACATACTGGATGTTCTGAGAAGAGAGCTTCCTCATAAAAAGCGCGGAACAGTAGGCATTTCCACCATCACCGATCCGTACCAGCCCATCGAGTTCCGGTACAGGCTCACCAGGCGATCCATGGAGATGCTGCTGAGGGATGGCTTCCGTATATCGATCCAGACGAAATCACCACTTGTTGCCAGGGATCTGGACCTTTTCGCAAGATATCCTGAAATGGTGGATGTGGGCATAACGATCACCACGGCGAACCCGGAGAAGGCAAGGGCCATAGAGACGCAGAGCCCAAGCCCTGAGGCGAGGCGCAGGGCGCTGTCGATGCTGACAGATGCCGGAATAAGGACCTGGATATTCTACGGACCTATAATAAGGGGCTTCAACGACGGCGATGTGGACATAGAGGGCATAGCCGAGATGGCTTCAGCCACGGGATCCAGGATCATATTCGATGCCTTCACGCGCTACCCGCGTGCAGCAAAGCTGATGTCCGCGGCTGGCATCAGGCCACTGCCTGCCGACATGGAAAGCATGGTACCAAGGATAAGGGAGATATGCAATCGCCATAAGGTGGAATGCCACAGCGAGGACGAGGACTATTTGAGCGAAAAAGCCAGGATCAACAGGACGCTGTTCTGATCATATGTAGATGATCTTCTCATTGAACCTTTCGAAGAGCACCTCGTCGGCAAACCCGTATCCTGGGACGTAGCCGTGCCTGCGGTACCTCCCAACTTCTTCAAACCCGTTTTTCTCCAATACCTTCCTTGAGGCTATGTTCGGATCGAAGACGCTGCTTATCAGCTTTCGAAGGTGCATGGTATCGAACGCATACTTTATGATCAGGGATACAGCCTTTGTGGCTATACCGCGTCCCCAGTACTTCTGGTCTATGCCGAATGCTATATACGCATGGCTGTTCTTTGCGTCTATGTCGTAGAGACCGATCGTGCCGATGAAATCTGCGGTCTTTCCATACAGTATTGCGTAAATCCTGTTTCTATCCCTGTTTCTGCGCAGCCCCTCGTAGAATTCCTCAACGTCTTCCCGATAGAAGATCTGAGTGGGATCTCGCAGGAACCTTGCGCCCTTTGGATTGTTGAATATCTCATAGATCCTCTGAAGATCGTCCCTCTCAATGAGGCCAATCTTCACGTCCTCGCTCTCAGCTATAAGCGGCCGCATGATTAACCAATGAGAAGATCTATAAAAACGATGTGAAATATTCTTCATGCATGAGATCGGACTCACCCGCATGCATTCTGAGATCAACGTCCAGTCAGGCTTCAATTCTTTCCGATCCTCATTCTCATGATGGCGCCCACATATTCGGTGTACACCTTTCTGCCTTCCTCAGTCAGCGAATATACGGTGACTGGGCCATTCAAGCTGAAGGCGAAGCCGGACTTTATGAGACCTTTCTCCATGAGTTTATTCAGATGGTTCGCAAGACTTCCCTTACCCAGTCCGGTGAGATCAAGCAGATCGGAGAAGCTAAGCCTGTCGTTGAGGTACAGCGATATGATTATCAGCAGGCGCATGGATGATTTCATGGCATCGTCGCTGAGCCTCCTGGCGAGATTCGCTATCTCCTTGTTCAGGTCCGGCCTTGTTCCCTGATCATCCAATTTCCAGCCCCTCCCTGGCGTGATACAGCGCATATATGGAACACCAGAACCATGATGCGATCAGGGCTGTGAGGGAAATCAGTGCAATTATGCCCCTCAGATATGAAGATACGGTGAACATTGTGGACGTCAGAGCTATTGCGAACGCCAACATAGAGAATATAGATACGTAGCCCTCAGAGGGTATCTTCTCAAACGATCTCCTGAGATGTGAATACACGTAATAAGATATGAAGTACAGAAACGGAACGGCTGAATAATAGCTGTATTTCGGCATGATGTGTCCAAGTACAGCAGCCGCGATCAGCGTCAATATGAATATCACCCAGTAATATACAGTATACCTTCTGGACCACGCGTGGTATTTGTCATCCAGAAGGTGACGGAGATCCTCTGTTCTGGCGGCGATCCTGAATACCCTCCTTGAGAGGTAACCGGAGAAAAATACTATGAAAAATATGGAAGAAAGCAGTATTAGATAACCTGCAGGGTTCCTCACAAATGTGAATATTATTATGGAGGAAAGAAGCATGAAGGTGAATCCAGAGGCCCAGATCGCATAATACATTCCCCAGGATCTTCTCAGCATATAAGACTGCCTTCTGACTGCTATCCTCGCTATTTCATCCAGCTTTTCAGAGTATTCGGGTCCGTTCATAGCTGCCTCATTTCCTCTGCACTTCTGGGCCTTATCCTGCGCAGTAAAAAAACATCCGCTATAAAAAGAATCGCCATCCAGCAGACAACGGATGCGTATATCGCAGCGGGCGAGACGGAGGGCGATCCATACGCTACAAGGCTCAGATTTATCGCCCCCGTGAATGAATACGAGAGAAGATACTCGATGCCCAGGAACGGGTATAAGACCGCGACCCACCTGCTTATGCTGATGTACAGCGGCAGATAGGCTGAGATGAAGGCCAGGAATAAGGGGACAAAACTGGTAAATGAAGCGTTTTTCAAACTGAAATGATTGTTTACAACCAGCGCCACCATGACGGAAAAGACGTAAAAGAAGGCGCCGGTCACGATGATCGCTGGTATTATATATGGATTCGGCAGTGTGAGGTGCCCGAATCTCAGCGAAAACAGAAATATGTTGGCCGCGGTCACGGTCGAAAGCGTGGCCATTGAGGTGACCAGATAGCCAGAGAAGAATATAAGTTCGTAACGCACCGGCCTCAATCGTGAAAACCTGAAGAGATATGCCAGAGAGGAGCTTGAGAAAAACGTTATGTATGCTATGCCTGTTCCAGAGGATCCGGCTGAGATGACTGCCTCTATTGAATACCATGCCGAGATATAGTATTTTTCTGATCCGACAGCAACACCCCTGGATGCGACGAATGATCCGATGACTGCCCAGACCAGTACGAATAAGACGCTCCAGAACCATATGGATCTGTTCTTCATGATTCCTATGGTGACCTCTTTAATCATAGATCGCCTCCGATAAGAGATCCATGGAACCTGCAGTGGACAGCTTTACCTTACCGCTTCCGATCTTTACATAGAATGTTCTTTTGCCTAAATCGATCTGAAACAGCACTCTCCCATGAGGATCCGGATCAACGTATAGTTCCTCTATCAGATCGGCGGGAGCGCTGCCGAAGAGCCTTCCATTGAACATGAAGAACAGTCTGAGTGACCGGATCCTTCGAAGCATGCTCATCTCATGCGTTATGATCATGACAGATTCCAGCCGATCGTCTATGATCTCGGCCAGCAGGCCCTTGGATCTCTGATCCAGACTCTCAAACGGCTCATCCAGCAGCGCGATTCTGTATCCAAGGTTTAGGGCCATGATGTTGCAGAATATCTTCCTCTGGCCCTCACTCATTTCCCGGATCTTCCTATCCATGGCACCCTCAAGACCGAACCTGGCCATATCATGCATGATGCGATCCCATCCGACGCTCACCGCCTGGGCGTATATCCTCGTCAGGACGCGGGCATCGGAATCCAGTATCCTGAAAACCTCAGGCAGATTTACTCCCAGGCCAGGCATACCATCCGATTTCTTGATCGATCGACCTTCGTACATTATATCGCCTGAGAAATCGGAAATGAGCCCAGCTATGGACTTGAGGAGCGTTGTCTTTCCCGATCCGTTTGGACCTATTATCGCTATCTTCTCATCAATTATATCCATATTTATTCCGTCAAGCACCTTCATGGAACCGTACGACACGTGAAGGTCTCTTATCGAAAGCATATTGAGTCATATTCACTGCTTATTTCAATGGTCTTTTTGGTACAAAATCTGTACTGAAAACCCGATGCTTCGAATTCTATCTCTTCTCCTCGAAGTATCTCTTAATTATGTCGAAATAATGGTTTATCTCCTTCATGCCGGCCTCTGTTATCCTGACTATAGCCCTTGGCCTGGCTCTTGTGAACTCTGTCTTTACCGTTATGAGGCCATGCTTCTCCAGAACCTGCAGATGCATGTAGAGCGATGATTTGGCCAGCCCAGTTGATCTCAGCAGATCGGTGAATGTGGATTTACCGACGCCGAAGAGCGCGATCAGTATGCCTATCCTGGCTCCGCTAGAAAGTATGGGATCGTTGGCAAGGTCCTCTATACCCTGATCTTCCGTCATGAAGCCGACTCTCCTATCTTCTTCAGATCGATGAACGTACCTATGCCAGCCACAAGCCAGGTGACCGAGAATATGAAGTAGAGGTATGGAAATACGAATTCACCCAGTAAGAATCCCGTTATAAAGCCGGCGATGGCGATCCAGTCCCAGATCCACCATGGTGGTACGTCTTCGAAGAGTTTGAACGTCCGGTAGAACCACAGTATTATGGCAGCGATAAATACAGCATCCATGAATATGTAATAGCTGTACAGCCTGAAGATGGTGAGATATATGTAGAGTATCAGCGGCGAAATGAAAAGTATGAGGAAGAAGGTTGGCCCGTTGGTTGCTATTCTGAAGAATGACCCACGGTTCTTTCCCCTCACCTCGTATTCCATCCTTATGGCAGCGTACTGAATTCTCCGTGTTTTCCTCAGAATCGTGTACGTGATTGCGATGTAGACTGCATAGACTATTATTATTGAGCTAGCATTTTTCAGATAATAATGCAGGGCTCCTGAAAAATGGTAGGATAATATGATTGAAAGTATGAACGAGGCTGGTACGAGTGTGGAGAACAGTATGTATATCTTGCCTATCCTCCTCCTTATATCCATGAGATAGGCACGCGTTGCTATGATCCTCCCCGTCTCGAAGTTTTCATCGATCCTCTGCATCATCCACCTCAGAACAGCCTCTCGCCATCCACACCTGATGACCCTATGCGCTTCATGAATATTATGGATGCCGTGTATGATATCAGCATTGAAGCGGCCAGCGAGATCAGTGCCAGATGGGGATCAACGCTGTACGGCGTGATCGTGTTGAAAGGGAACCTCTTCGATCCGGAATAGAGGTAGATCGTCAGGTACGTGGATGACAGGAACGGTGACAGGTAATAGGACGCTCCATGGACACCCGCTTCTATTATTGAGAAGTCTGCGGCGAAGTAGATGTATATGGGTAGAAACCTGATGTAATTCAGGTGTCTGTATCCGCTGTATGTTATGAAGATCGAGAATATAGCCAGCGTTACGCCTGATACTAACAGGCCCTCTGCCGGCGCCAGCGCTATGATACCTAGAAGCGAGCGAGGTGCTGCGTCTATATGGTATCTCTCAAAATTGAGCAGCCAGTTCACGCCGAGTATGATCGAACCCAGGATCAGGAAGAGGATTGACATGGCCGCCATGAGGCTAAGCATGTACCAGGATCTTGTGGCCTTCGTGTACCGGAATAGGTATCCAAAGGATTTTGACTGCACGGCGAAGGAGGATGATATGGATACGGCTGCGAAGCTCATCGAGAGCATGAATATGAGACCGTAGTCTATGGATTCTATCTCCCTGACCGAAGACGGGTTGACCGGCCCCTGCCCTATGTGCGAGAGGAAGAAAACCGTGAGTACATCGAAGAAGATCGAAAACATCATAGACCATACAAGTATCCTTCTGTCAATTACCATTGTCCTCAGCAGATATTTCAGGAACTTCATGGGTAGTCAATGCAAATCCGTAATTAAATGCACAGCAAAAGTACAGAAACTGAACAATATGACGCTGTTATATGTGAATGATGGATGCACTGTTATGATAGAAGCCAGGAAATTTACCGTAAGATCATTCAGAAAGAATATAGTAGGCCCGCTCGATTTCACGTTCCAGAACAAGACGATAATACTCGGATCCAACGGCAGTGGGAAAACCAGCATAGTCAAGGCGATATGTGGGCTTTATCCATACGCAGGCAGTCTTAAGGTAAACGGGAATGAGGTGTCCAGCATAAAGGCCAGCGGCATGGTCGCGGCGAACATACCGGAAATATACTCCATTGCTGGCCGTGTGTACGACATCGCTGAGATCTTTTCCGAGATAGGCGGCCTCGATCTCGCTGCATTCATGGATTTCCTTGACGACATGAACCTGAAAAAGATAGCAGAGAAACCATTCGGAAGCCTTTCTACAGGGGAGATGAAGATCGCCATGGCTGCGATGAGCTTCTCCAGAAAACCTTCAGTGCTGATCATGGACGAGCCGTTCGAGAACCTGGACGGAAGACGCAGGGCGATCATGATCGACAGGATGCTGAATTATGAGGGCGATGTTGTCATCGTCACGCATGAGATTGAGGTTCTGAAACATTTTGGCGGATATTCCGTCCACTTCCTCATGGATGGGATGATGCAGGGGCCTGTGGAATCATCCGCACTTTCAAGATCGAAGATCGTTAGAGGAGAAGCTTCTGGATCCATAGCCACGCTCATAATGGGCGGCGAACGATACTCCATAGTTGAGGGTGGAGAGCCAGGAGAAGGGATACTTTCAGCTGGAACGGTTGACAGGATATACGGTGCCTGATCGAACGTTCACTTCAATGGGCTATTCGATGACAGATCGCTTATAATTCAATGGGCCTCCAAACCCGATAATCATTGCATGATACACCCGACGGATCGAAAGAATGATATCAGATTCATGATAAATTATCATGATATATACTTAGAAATCATATCCTAGCTGTTCATATGAAGACGGAGATACTGAAGATTGAAAGCGAAGCGCTGAAGGACAACTTTCTCAACGATCCCCATGAAAGGGAGGTGCTGGTATACACGCCGGATAACGTTGAAGACGGCTATCCCCTGATGATAGAACTTGCGGGGACGAACTGGAAACCGAGGACGCACAACAAATTTTCCGCAATCATGGAGAAGCTATTCAGCCAGGGCCTGAAAGCTGTTGTGATAAACCCAAATTTTTCAACGAAGTACAACATAAACCAGTACATAAACTCCCCCGCGGTCGGAAACTATGAGGATTTTATAGTAAAGGAGCTGATACCGTTCTTCAGGGAGCGATACAGGACCGATCGCACGATTCTTTTCGGAAAATCCTCCGGTGGATTCGGTTCTTACACCATTGCAGTGAGGCATCCGGACGTCATCGATGGATTTGCGGACCACTTCGGAGACAGCTGCTTCTACTATCTGTATGCGGATGATCTGGCATGCACATTCAAGGCTGTCGAATCAAAGGGAAGGATGGATCTTCTGAAGGAACTCACCTCCAGGCGGCCGAGCGATGAGGAGATGAGGATACTGAACGTTTTCGGCAGCTCGGCGTTCTACTCGCCTGATATGGATAATGAATCGGGATTCGATCTTCCGTTCGATGAGGAGACGGGTGAGATAATCGATGATGTATGGAGGAGATGGGTCGAATTCGATCCAGCCAAGAATGTCCTGAGGCATCTTGACAGCCTGAGGAAGATGAAGGCCATATACATCGATGTGGGAAAGAACGATGAGTACAGGCTGTACATCGGATCAAGATCGCTGCATAAGAAACTGGCAAAGAACGGCATAGACCATCATTATGAGGAATTCGATGGCGGGCATTTTGGAAATTCTGAGCGGTACTTGACGTCTATACCTTACATATATGAAAGACTGAAGGAATCATGATCCCATTTTGCATCGCAATGCGATACCGCAGGTCAAAAAGATTTATAGCGAGTTGCTATTAGGGGTATGAGGGCCGGTAGATCAGAGGTAGATCGCTTCCTTGGCATGGAAGAGGCCAGGGGTTCAAATCCCCTCCGGTCCATTCATATTAAAATTACCTCTGAATTGTTTTTTTCCTGTTGAATACTTTGAGCATTTTTCTTGAATCTTTAATATCAGAGAGCGGGATCAGATATTTTCGCAAATTGATCATTTTCATTTCTTTGGTATACATATTCTGGAATATACAATTTCAACAATTTCAATATATCAATTTTAGCGAATATAAAAACACAATCGTAAAATTAATGTGTTTGAATGCTCCTTGTTATGGATATATAAATATTAATTATTTTTCAGGTAAAAATAAAATTAAAAATTTATGCAAAATT
>NZ_QJSM01000039.1 GCF_003205235.1 Thermoplasma sp. Kam2015
TCCTTCACGATCCCATCTCCTCAATGTGGTTGCATCCATTTGCAGTATATCGCATGCTTCCCTTACTGTGTATATTTTACCCATATATATTGCATAACAATATATAACTATATATAAATATTCCCATTAACAGTTAAAACCCAATTTGAGATGAGAACGTTATTGTACTGCCTTGGAATGAATAAGATATGTCAATTAGGATACTGATACCTGTGCTTGAAAGGAACGGAATGGAATCGCGCGTTTCTCCACATTTTGGGCGTGCTCCGTATCTCGCTGTTCTAGATGCAGATGACGATGGAAGAAATGTCAAAATAACCTTCGTAAATGGTGAGGGCCCGCACGATGAGGGGCATGGCGAAGATGAAGAGAAACGCGCGCGCGGAGTTCATGGATCAATAATTGATCTGCATCCTGATGTGATAATAGCATCCATGATGGGGCCAAGAGCGGTCATGGACTTCAGGGCAAACAATATAAAGCTTGTTTCTGCTGATGGCAAAACTGTATCAGACCTTGTATCAGCCTATCTTTCAGGCAAATACAAAGACCTAATGGCCCACCATGAATGAACAGATCAAAAACATGCGGAAAAGAAGTTTTACCTTTCTACGAAATAAATTATCGACAGGCACATTCGAAAATGGATAAACAACGGAGTTTCATAAAAAATTAAGGAATTTTTATGATCTTAAGACATAAAAAATGGATCATCGCATTATGCTGAGATTGCCTCAAGCGTCCTGCTTGAAGTTTTCGGCCCGAGCATTGCAAGTATTCCAGCTATGAGACCCGTTATAGCTATGAACCTGAAGCCGAACGCAAAGGAGAATGAAGCAACAAGTACTGGAAGGAATAGTGCACCGAATGCCCCTCCGACATGTCCTATGCCATCAGTCAGCGCGAAACCAGAAGATCTGGCCCTGGTCGGATAATTTTCAGCCGTATATGTGTATGCGACCTGAAGATACATACCTAACGCCATAGACGCGAGGAAGGAACCAGCGAATATGAATGCACTCACTTTAAAGGAGAAAAGCATCAGGCCGATGAACCAAACTACCGTATCCGCAAAGATGACGTACTTGCGTTCGAATCTGTCGGCAGAAAATATCATTATCACTGCACCGACCGGATAGCCAATGGCACCAACCGCAAGATAGAGAATAGAGGAAGAGATGGAAAACCCTGCAGAAGAGAGGATAGCTGCAGAATCACCCAGGAAGGCATAGTTTCCGATGTACCAAAAGAACCACATCACAACGAGTAGTCCTAGCCTTATGGAATAAGGCCTCCTGAAGAGATACAATGTCGGGAATTTTTGCTCCTCAAAGACAACCTCATCAGGCTTTGGGTCCGGCAGTCTGCCAACCTTCTTCATTGCCGTAGCCTCCATCATATCAAGAACCTTTCTGGCTTTCTCCAGATTGTGGGCCTTTGCTGCAATCAGCAAAATCAGTTCAAGATCATAAACGGCAGCGATTTCGACGCTATATAGGATGATATTGCAAAATATTCTCCGAGCGATGCTCCGACGAAGAAACCAGATTGATATATACCAAGCTCTGCAGATCGCTTTTCTCTGGCATTCCATTTTTGAACCAACGCAGCATCGGATATGTAAATCACAGCGGATACGGAGCCCAGGAACAGCTGCATGAGAAAGACTGCAGTGTAATCTTCAATGAAAAAATATAGCATACCAAAAAGAACCAAAAGCAGGAAAAATGATATCCTGTTCGCTGTCGCCGTCCCATATAGATCTGAAAGAAAGCCTCCGGGTATCTGGAATGCCGTGTATCCAATCCAGTAAGCTGTAATGAGAAGCGACCCCCTGAACAGATCTATTTTCATGGAGGCAATAATAAATGGAAGTGTTGCCGGAAAAAACCTAACAATAAAGTTAAGAATGAATGAGATGATGGATAATTGAATAACCGCAGCCTGAAATCGATAGTGATAAATCTGATCTCCCATCATATAAAGCTAAATGATCATGATCCTTAATTATTGTGGCTATCATATCCACTGATCGTTGAGGGTACGAAACCTTCGCCATGTATTTGTGGGTTTTCAGCTTATCACTATGGATTTGGTTGCGAACGATGTGGGTGCGTTGAAGTCTATCAGCGCTGGCGAACCAACCTCAGGCGTTATCTGCCCGCTCACTGCAGATCCCTGCGTTATGTTCGTTCCGAAAGTGTTCGTCACGTTTATTATCAGCGCAGCAACATCTCCAGTACTGAGTACCGGATACAGCCCAGTCATAGAATGTGACGGATCTGACTCAACCAGTATTCCGAAGTTTGTTGGATCCTTGTGCGCTGCTGAGAGTTCGCCCCAGACAGGCGCTGAGAATATGTTGGCCGATCCCGTGCCCGCTATATCGTAGAATATGCTGGTGTTGTAGACCAGCACCGCGGTCACGCCGCCGACCGACAGCGTTATGGTTGTATTCGATAGATCCACTGAAGACCCGCCGGAGTTAACGGTGACGAATATTGCAAGATAGGAAATGCCACCAGCTTCAGGTGGATTGGCATAGTCATAGCCCAATATCTGGGTTATGACCACGCCCGAAGCTACCTGCTGTATGGTGGTTGTTCCGGTGCTAGATGCCTTCTGCTGCAGGATCCCTGCTGTGTGTATGAGCACGGATGCGGCAACAGCAGCAACTAAGATCATCGCGATAAAGACAATAAGTACGCCTATACCCGATTCTGACTTCGAATCGTCAGTCTGAAATATTTTCTTCAGCTTCTTTAGTGATTTAAGTATGGGCATCTGCTTCACTGTGTACATATGTATGTGAGTGGATCGGTATTTAATGATCCACGATTGAATTGCGAAATTACGCATGGCCATGCACAGGAAAAGAACGTGTATCCTACATATATTGCTACGAAAAAGTGCCTTATCCTAACCTTAGTTGTTAATTTGAAGTACATGTTAAACACCGAGGATAGGAAATTCATAATAGATAGCGTGAAGAAGGGATACAAGGTCACTGAACTCGCCAGGATGTTCAATGTGACGCCGAGAAGGATACAGCAGATCCTGCATGAAAGCGAGCTGCCGGAGAGCTCAAGGGATTCTGAGCTGACCGAAGAGGAGAAAAAATTCATAGATGATCTCTGGGACAAGTACAGGATAGGATCGCGAACGATCTATTACCTGCTCAGGAGCAAGGGCTTCAACGTTTCCTACTACAAGATATACAACTACATGAAGGTGAAGAGGATGGTTCAGATCAAGGAGAACGCGCTAATAGTCAACGGGAAGAAGGCTGAACCGCCGCTCTCCACAGTGCTTCTGGACTATCACCAGAGGAGCTTCAACGATCAGTACGCCATCTTCTGTGTCGACATGACAACAAAGAAGATACTCTCCTATTCCGAATCAATGAAGATAACGAGCGATGTTGTTGCCGCTGTCCTCGACGGACTCAACGTTTCCGGAAAGATAAAGAAGCTCATGATAAGAAGCGGTGTGCTCAGCCTGATATACAATTCTTCCAACCTTGGATATATAGCCAGAAAGAAGGGCATATCGGAGGTCGTAACGGACAAGGGCAGCTCCCGCGTCCACCTTTCGCTGTCGAAGCTGTGGCAGAACTACGACAAGTACAGGTGGACATTCAACAGCCTTGAGGAGTTCGTCAACTGGTACAACGAGAGGCCTGTCACAAGGTTCGAGGACAGGATCGCCTCACCGGACCAGATATTCGAAGAGTATATCAAGAAGTATGATATGAATACTGGAGAGAGTTGAACTGCCTGATAATTGCGGGCGGCATGGGAACCAGGATCGGTGATCCTGAGAAAGCGATCATAGAGATCGGTGGCGAAACCATACTGGAGAGATCTGTGAGATGCCTCAGATGCATATGCGATGCATGGCATGCAATGATAGATCCATCGATGCAGAGGACAAAGAGGATGCTTCGCAGCCTTGGCATAAGCGTCATGGAGAAGGAACGTGGAGGCTACATAGAGGATCTGAATTATGCCCTCGGGATAATCGGGAAATTTCCTATCCTCGTTGCTCCTGGGGATCTCTACATAATCAGATGCCGGGACATTCTTGAGAGAATCAGATACTCCATCACGCTTGACGAGGACGTCATATCCTTTACGGACGACGGAAAGTTCACAGGCCTGTCCCTTTTCAACGATTTCGGCGGTTCATATATCAATGTTGATATTTCTGGATATGCAATGAACGTCAACACGCCTGATGATCTGGAGAAGATCAGGGGTATGGGTAGAACCTGACGCCTTCTTTGGATTCATACCTTCCAAATTTCACGTTGAATACTTCGTACAGTGTCTTTTCGTCGATCACTTTTCTTGGGTCTCCCTGATACAGCACGCTTCCGGCCCGCATCAGTATCACGTTGTCGCATTCATTGTACAGAAAATTTATGTCGTGCGATACTATCACCACGGTTTTTCCCGCCTCTCTGAACCTCCTGATGATGGACATGACCCTCACGGCCTTGTCCACGTCAAGAAATGTCATCGGCTCGTCCAGCAGGATGTACCTGGTGTTCTGATACATGGCCGCTGCGAACATCACTATTCGCTTCTCCCCTCCGCTAAGCGTTGAGAATTCCCTATCGGAGAGATGTCCGATGCCACAGGCCTCAAGGCATTCATCCAGGCCTGGACCTCCATGCACGCGACTGTAGCCTGATAGCTGGACGACGTCCCTGACCGTGAAGTTCATCGGCGTCGGTTGCTCCTGATGAACAACCGAGACCATAGACGCCACCTCTCTGGGCTTCATCTCCAAGACGTTCTTTCCATCTATGTAAACAGCGCCACCGGAAGGTTTCAGGAAACCGTAGATCGCCTTGAGCACCGTAGTCTTGCCGGATCCGTTGAGGCCCCCTATACCGTTTATGGCGTTCTCCATTATGGAAAAAGACACGCCGTTGATCCTGAACGTCTTCCTGTCTATGGAGACCCTGTCTACTTCGATCATGCTTCCTCTTCCAGTTTTATGCTTTCCACATCAACGGAATCATCAACAGTCTCACCGTTGATTATCAGGCTGTAGAGCACCCTGACACCGCCGCGTTCAATGGTTATGGATACGGAGCAGTACTTTCTCAGCGAGAGATGGATGGCCTTCCTTGCCTTCTCAGGATCCACTGGGCCTTCGAATATATAGCGTATGTGCGCGTACCTGAGCAGGCGCGGGTGTTCCTCCCTCTTTTCGCCAGAGACCTCGCACCTGTATGATGAAAATTCCTGGCGCATCTTCCTCAGTATCGATAGGACATCATCACTCGTGCATGATCCCACAGCTAACAGGAGGAGCTCCGTCGGCGCATGCCGCATCTCCTTCTTATCCTGAGAAAAATAGATCCTTACCGTGTCCTTGCCGTCGTCGGAATCGAAACCCTCACCTGGAACGTAATGAAAAGATACCTTCATCAGTGGGCTAAAAAAAATCAATATAAAAGATTATTGTACTTTTTTCACCGAGGACACTATGACCTTCAGCGCGTTTATGAGGCCTGTTATGAAGGCTGAAACATCCGGATCCTTGAGCAGCGCCATCAGTTTGAGAGCTGACAGGGGCTGAGGATTCTTGACTCCTTCGACGAACTCTTCCGCAACGCCTGGCAGGTTGAATGATATCGCCTTGACCAGATCAGCGGTCTTCTCCTCACCAAGGCCGTAAAGAAGCCCCATCATGCTGTTTCCAACCTTGAGCAGCGCCTCCGTGAGTTCCTTCTCCGTGAAGAACTTAGCCAGGAATTCTATATCCGTCGGCGCGTAGTCCTTAGCTATGCCCATGAACACGTCTATTATCCCTGCCTCCTTCATCTTCGAAAGGAGATCCATGAACGCTATTATGGTATCCTTGTTCTCCACCATCTTGTTCAGAAGCGCTTCGATATCGTCCTGATCCTCGGCTGGCTGCATGTTTCCCTGAACCTCTTCCTTCTCCACCATGTCCATCACCTCACGCGACTCCCCTCAGCATGCTGCTGAAGAACGTATCTGCAGACTGCCATTTCAGGAAGTAGTCAAGCTTGCTGTCGAAATTGGCCTTTGGAGGCTTGTTGTAGCTGAAGTAGAGCGTTAAGCCCTTCTCATAACCGGTGACCGTTGTGCATGCCACGTCTCCTTCGTACACTTCATTGTATATGTTTCCTGAGGTTTCTGAAGCTATCCTGTTGGAGAGGTACAGAGCCTCGAAGTGCGCAGTCGCTCCAGCCTTGGATACAGGCAGGTTTGTAGCGTCGCCTATTGCGAACACGTTGTCGTAGTCCTTATAGTTAAGCTTGTATTTATCCACATCGATATATCCGCTGTCATCTGCAAGCCCGGAATCTGTTATGACCTTCTGACCCCTGTGAGGCGGTATCAGCACGAGCAGATCATAATTTATACTCTCGCCCTCAAGGGACTCTATCTTCTTGTTCTTTGGATCGATCGAGTCCACATTGAAGAGCGTGTGGGTTATTATGCCGCGTTCCTCCATCCTCTTACCGACGAAGTCCGCAACATTTGGAATTGTGAAGACGCGGTTGAGCGGGTATATGTAGTGTATCTCGGTTTTGTCCTTAAGACCGTGGAAATTAAGATACTCCTCAAGCAGGAATGTGAATTCGTATGGTGCTGGCGGGCACATTATTGGTATGCTTGCCTGCCCTATCACAACCTTTCCACCCTTGAAGCCCTTTATCTCCTTCTGGAGCTCAAGCGCATGCGGAAGATCGTAGAAGTGCTTTGCACTCTCAGAATAGCCTGGGACATCCTCCGGCGTGAACCTGTCTCCGGTTGCGATTATCAGGTAATCGTAATCTAGATTCCTGCCGCCGGTTGTCTGCACGCTGTGATCTGCAACGTCTATCCTTGATACCGTGTCCCTTATGTAATTCACGCCATAGTTGAAGAGGAACTCGGTGGGTTTCACGCTCTTCTTGTAGTCTATCATGTTGAATGATATGTGCACACCGTCAGGCTTGAAATAGTGATCCTTTGAGTTTCCTACCACGGTTATGTCAACATCGCGCCTATCGGTGTGGAATCTCAGCTTGTTTGCCATTATAGTTCCAGCATCGCCGTCACCAACGATGAGAACTCTGCTAACCATATCACTTCACCTTCTTCATCACAATCTCGTAGTATCCGTTTCTGTCGAATACTCCGACCAGCTCCTGGCCTGACTTCTGTATCCATGCAGGCGCATCCTTCTTCGTTCCTGCATCCGTGGAGTACACGGATATGACTT
>NZ_QJSM01000040.1 GCF_003205235.1 Thermoplasma sp. Kam2015
TGCCCAGAACGTTACGAAGATGTTGACGTCGATTCCATTGGCAACCGCACCGGATGTTATGACACCTGCGGCCGCTATCTTATCTATTGTTCCGGAGGCCAGAACAATCGACATTGTCTTGGACATAAATATCGTAACGTAATTATTGGAAGATTAATAAAACTTTGTCAATAATTTATAACGATAATCGAAATTAATTATACGTCTAAATTTGAAAGATATACTATTTAATGTGTTATGAATATATACATGAATGTGCAAATTTCGTTAATGTCCAACCTATTTTGAATCTTTGATGCAGCTAACGCACAGACAGAATTCAGAAAATGAATCGACTATTCACGAGGTATTCTGAAACAGAATTTGGCCCTGTGTCAACCTATAAATAGGTATTAAAAATATACCGCTATGCAGAGGGAGAGGATAGCAGAGAGTTCGCTCCGCGTTATTTCTAAGGAAAAAAACTCAATCACTGTTGAGATGATAAATTACGACAACACACTTCTCAGAACATTGATTGAGGAGATTTTGAAGGACGATCAGGTTGATGAAGCACGTTATTATATAAAGCATCCTGTGATCGATAACCCGCAAATATACGTAAGGGTTAAATCTGGCAAGCCTCAGTCCGCAATAAAGAGGGCCGTGCGGAGGCTGTCAAAACTGTACGAGGATCTCGGGACGCAGTTCCAGAAGGAGATCCAGAGATATGAAAGCGATCACATCATAAAAGCAGTCGAATGAGCAGATATCTACTGGAATTCAGCCTGGAAAGGGATAAAGCCAGGCACGTAGAGCTTATATCGATACAGGAGACCTACGGCGATTTTACCATAGATTATGTTGACGATGAGATCGCGGTCATCTCCGGATCATGGGAATCCATCAAAAGATGCGCCTTCGTGAATTCTGCCGGAAGGATCATTTCTGAGGCGGATGATCTCTCATCATGCAGCGTGGATCTTCCCCCAGGCAAATTCTATGTCCGATACAGGGACGTTGATGGAAACGCTCCAATAACGGAAGCGCATATCGGCGACCTGATGGGCGCAAAGGGGAGAGTTTCATTCAAAGATCCTGATTTTGTCCTCCGCGTCGTGCATCACAGGGTATTCTATATAACCATGGTGGTCTATGAACGAGATAAAAAGCAGTTTCTCATACGGAAGGCACCGAAGAGGCCCTTCTTTTCACCGGTATCCATGGATCCAAAATACGCCAGATTCCTCGTCAATACAGCCCACGTAAAGGAGAACGAGATGCTCCTTGACCCATTCTGCGGTACCGGCGGTATCCTGATAGAGGCTGCGCTTATGGGAATCAAGGTCATAGGTAACGATATATCCCTGTCCATGGCTGTTGGAGCAAGAACAAATCTGAAGCATTTCCACATTGAGAGCTTTCAGGTCTACAACATGGATATATCAGAACTGCCAGTATCCGGCGTAGATGGGATCGCGACCGACATGCCATATGGAAGGAACTCCTATGCAAGTGAGGATCTTGAGACCCTGTATGATCGTTCATTCAGGAAATTCCATGAGATGCTGAAACCGCATGGTTATGCAGCATTCGCGGTATCCGACGTCGCTATGATCGAACTTGCCAGGCCGTATTTCAGGATAATCCACGACGTTCCTGTATATCAGCACAGATCCCTGACGAGGCATTTCATAACAGCGATGCGGGACGACTGAAATGGAATTATCGCATATCATCTTTCCTTAAATATACGCAGTGCATTGTCGTCCAGATGAAGGACAAGGAGAGTTCAATAGACTTTTACGCATTCGTGAACATATACCGGGACAGATTCATAGGGTCCTTTGTGAAGAAGGTCTATCAGATAGGCCCGGACGATTTTCTCGTTCAGGTATACAGATCCGACATAAAGAGAATGGATGTGCTCATATCTCTAAAGCACGGCATTTTCTTCAGGACAGCTGAGACCCCGGAGACTGCAACGCAGACGGCCATGGTTCTCCGCAAGTCCATTTCTGACAGGAGGATCGTTGAAATAAGGCAGATAAACTTCGATCGCGTCGTGGAGTTCACCTTCCATACGGGACAAAAGCTCATACTTGAACTCTTCAGGGAAGGCAACCTCATAGCCACGGATGGGGATAAGATAACATTTGTGCTCAGGCCGAGGAAATGGAAGAACAGGGATCTCGAGGTGGGCAGCACATATCTGCCCCCCTCATCCTTTGATCCTTCAACTGCCAGCGCCGACGATATATCCAGAGTTATTTCAGCAAGTTCGGCCAACATTGTCCAGACACTGGCAACTCGCCTGAACCTGGGCGGCGAGCTGGCGGAGGAGATACTGTACCGGGCAGGAATAGACAAGGAGACACCGGCCAGATCTGCCTCCGAAAGATCCGGCGACATCAGGGGCATGCTGGACACGCTTCTGAAGGAGTCTCTTGGCAACAGATCCTATTACTACGAGGATCAGGCGCTGGTTTCGCCTTGCGAGATGAGGCACTTTGGATCTCCCAGCAGGATCTTCGAGGATCTGAACGAGGGGCTTGTGTTTGCACTTGAAAATTCCAAGGGCGAGGAAGAACTCGAAGATCCCATAACGAGGAGGATAAATTCCCAGAAGAAGAGCATAGAGGAGTTCGAAAGGCTATCGAATGAGAAGCAGGAAATCGGCAAAGCCATCATGGCAAGGCTTCAGGAGATAGACAGCGCAATAAGATCTGCAAGATCAGGAAATTATGCCGGAACCATTGATAAGGCAAGAAAACTGATAACTGTGGATCTGGACGGAAGGCAGGTGGATATAGACTATACAGTATCTGCCGGGGAAAATGCAAGCAGATACTTTTCGCAGGCAAAGGAATACAGGAAGAAAATCGAGGGAGCAATGAAGGCTATAGAAGAGGCTGAGAAACAGCGTCTGATTGAGATGCAGAAGGCTGATAAGAAGAAACGGCGGAGGGTGTTCTGGTTTGAAACATACCACTGGTTCATATCAAGCGAGGGTTACCTCGTGATAGCCGGGAGGGATGCCAAGTCCAATGAGAAGATCGTGAAGAAGCATCTTCAGGAAGGCGATATATACGTTCATGCTGATATGTACGGTGCCCCCAGCACCATAATCAAATCCTCGGGAAAGGATCCGCCAGGGGATGCCACCATAAGGGAGGCTGGGGCCTTTGCCGTTTCATTCTCCAGGGCATGGGCTGCAGGAATAGCCTCAGGGACGGCCTACTGGGTCTATCCAAGCCAGGTCAGCAAGACGCCTGAATCTGGAGAATACGTGTCTACCGGATCATGGATAATCAGGGGAAAGAGGAATTACATAACCGATCTGAAGCTAGAGCTGTGCATCGGAATGCGAGATGTAGAGGGAATACAGATACCAATGATAGGGCCGCAGTCAGTCTTCGCTTCAGGCGAGAAATGCGTAAAGATAGTACCCGGAGACCACAAGCGTTCAGAGATTGCAAGGAGGATTGCTGAAATGCTAAGTACAGATAAGGAAGAGATAGAAAAAATACTTCCACCTGGGGGATCTACCATCGTGGAATGAGGTATCTATCACTTTGAAACTATCTAAGTGAGCTACTCCTAAGCTAAAGCATCTGAGCTTCCTTTTATCGAAGAGACCTCTGCCCCTCCGAACATCCCTACAAGCCCGATGTTGCGATCTCCACAGGCATGAGTTCGGATCTCATCGATCCCGCTCAAGCATCGTACACTTGTTTATCTTGGATGATACAAAAGAATGTGGGAAGACAATTTATAAATATATTCGTTGAGGGAAGTCCGTGTATCTCCTGTCCGAAGAAAGAGTTTTACTGCTTTCTCCAAATCCCTAACTTCTCTTTTAATTCTGGCATAACCTATAATAGGAATGCTTCGATCTCATTTCATGGAATTTCGTGATGAGCTGAAGACACTGAAAGACCAGGTTAAATTTGGTGAATCCTTCAAGGTTGACAGTTTCAGCAATATAGTTATAGCTGGAATGGGTGGATCTGGCATAGCTGGAAGGATCTTCTCGGAGATGTATTCCGATAAGCCCGTATTCGTTTCAGATGACTACAGCATCCCAAATTTCGTGGATGAGAATACCGAATTCATAGCCGTAAGCTATTCCGGCAACACGGAAGAAACGCTGAGTGCCGTAGAGGCTGCAATGAAGAAGGGTGCAAAGGTGCATGCCATTACTTCTGGAGGCAAACTTGGTGAAATGGGTATAGATACTATAAAGATACCATCTGGCCTGCAACCCAGATCAGCAGTGGGATACCTAACAATGCCAATAATAAATACATTCATTAAGCCATCTCCAGATGACGTGGATGAGACCTCAAGAATCCTGGCTGATCTTGATGCAAACAACACCGTTCAGGAGAACATTGCAACGGAGATATTTGCCGGAAGGAGGATACCGGTCATCTACGGTGCAAGCCCATTCAGATCCATCGCCTACAGATGGAAGACGCAGTTCAACGAGAATGCCAAGGTGCTTGCATATTCCAGCTACTTCTCAGAGCTGAATCACAACGATACCATGCCAATGAGGGATACCTATCGCAAGGACGAGTTCTACTTCATGGCGTTTGATTCAGAAGACGAGAGGATAAGGAAGCGCATAGAGGTGACGCAGAAGATAACTGGGACTCAGTTCAAGAAGATAGACTTAAAGGGGACGTCATTGTTTGCGAGATCGTTTTATCTCATACATGTGGGCGATTACCTAACGTATCATCTGGCCAGGCTCAGGGGTATCGATCCACGGGATGTATCCGCAATAGAGGATCTAAAGAAGAGGATAGCCTGAACTGGCGTTCAGGCCTCATTTTTCACTGCCTGATTCTGAGGCGAAGGCCATTCCAAAGTATTTCGCTACATAGTAGTACCTTACCTTCATCCTTCTGCCTGTTACCTCCAGCATTCTCTTCAGCATTATCATATTCTGGTAGCTGTCCGGCTTCGCTTCATCAATGACTGCCTGCTGTATCCTGTAAAGTGCTGTGAAATCGCCCGAATCTATGCTTTTTATAACCGTTTCATCATAGTATTCCGCCATATCTGAATATCCGTATGGTCCATCAGGACTGTGCGTATGGGCCTGATCTGCACTTACTATGATGCTTATCTTTCCAGCATATTTCTCGGAAACTGAGATAAGATGCTCGGCAAATGACTCTATTCGTTCCCTGGATAGCAACCTTGGCTCGCCAATGGCCACAATGCGCTTTGGCCTGAAAAAGGTCAGAGGTATTATCGAACCGAAATCCAGAAAGCACGGGTAGTTGCCAGAAAGAGTGATGCAGCGAAGCCTCTGTACAGTCTCGTGCCCAGCCAGCATGTCAACAAGATCAACCGCATTCTCGTATCTCTTTCTCAGAACATGCTTTTTTGTGCGGTAGTATCCAGTTATGATATTGGAATACGTAACGGCTATGTAGCTGTCAAGGACTATTCCGTGAGGGCTTATCACGATGAACGTTTCAGAGTCATCACCCGCCGTGTACCTTGAGATGGCCTCGTGCATGGCCTCATCTTCCCGAGTCTCCATATCGAGTATCTCATCGCCATGCGGTATGACGTAGATTCGATTCAGCATGATTGAGACATACTTACGCATTTAAAAAAGTAACCTGCAACATCGACATAGTTCAGTTTTACTGGAAGAAAATACGCTTCTACTGCAATCTATTAATAGGTATATATGCACTGTATTGTTTCAATTCTTTTTTTGTTTTGATGTTTTTAATATACCTAGAATTGCTTATTATTTTCAATTTTTCTTCGGTTGTATATTCTTTTTCTATTTGAGAATCCATATTTTAATCCACCTTAATTTAAAGGCGATTATATAGTTAATAAGTTTTTGAAACTTTTAATCTTTCCGTTTATTTTTTTATGAAGAATTCTGATCAACTTAATTTAGAACGATAGAGTGCTTCATCGATTATGCCATAATTGATGTATCAGATCGAACATGATTGAGGCGGTGCTATTGAAATTAATAAAGCAAAAATGCCGATCCATATCATCAGATTATCATAAACCACCATATGCTTCAGGGATCAATTATATCATTAAATGAATACATCAGCATGCGCTTAAATATCAAGAATAAATTGATGCGTGTATGAAGCCAAATATAGATTTCAAGAGGCTAAAGGCCTATATCCAGGCCAACGGTTCCTACTCCCTTGTTGTGAAGGGGGATGACGTTGAGGTGCATTTCTCTCCCAATTTTCCTGAGGCAATACCGCATCTGCCGGATAACCTACCGGTGGAGCACATAATGTACGGAAAGATCCAGAACGGCATAGTATACTTCTACAGGTTCGAGACCATAAGCAGCTTCGGCACAACCTACAACGATCTGACGGACGATGATCCGATTATGGAGTGGCTGAAATACATCTGATCTAGGAAAAAGCTCTGATCATATCATCATCAGGGAAGTGTATTATGTGCACTGCCCTGCCCTTTCTCGTCTTCATGACGTCATCAGCATCCATTTCAGCCAGGCCCACGGCGATGAAATATCCCTTTATGCTCTTTATGAATACCATGTCGCCTTTCCGTATATTCGAATCCATGGAGACTATGCCCGGGGCAAATACATCGCTTCCGTTGAGTATATGGGGCTCAGCCCCTTCATCAACTGTTACGATGCTCTTGGACGGGTTTCTGTAGTTGAGGAGGTACACGCTCGGGATTATCCTCTCATTCTGGAATATCATTGGCTTTCCACCGATGTAATAGGCGGATATTGATTTCAAAGTTGCCACCTCCAGGTTCTCTCCGGATATGTCGATGCCATATGTCGCCATGGCTTCCCAGATCCTCTTCGCTTCCTTCTTCGATATGAAATGCTTGGATGTCATGGTATATACGCCCTTATCCTCCGTATGTTCTCATCTACGTTTTCCGAATTGGCCAATCCGCGTACATAATCTGAGATCTCCATGCCCAGCTTCCTGTCGTCATCATCGAACAGGTATCCGACAGAGGTTCCGCCTATGCCAACCGTGAATGCATAGAGTATTGATCTCTGCACGTGGTTCTTCGCTCTGTCCTTCATCTCCATCACCGCGGGTTGAAGGCCGTTCGATCTGTATGCACGTATGAGATCTGCCAGAAACCTGGAGTCCTCAGACCATGGGGTGAAGCCCAGTTTCACCTCATTCTCAGCCTGTGATCTGGCCGCGATCATCTCGGCAAAGCTTCTGGATGGCCTTCTTATCACGGCCTCGGATATGCGATCGCCAATATCTGGCCAGACTATCTCCATCAGCTTCGCCAGTGACGGAGACTCAAGGTATATGCCAGATCCGTAGTCCCTGATAAATTCTGCATATTCCTGCGCGCCGTCTATCGCAGATATGAAAGAATCCAGGCTATCGTAGCATGTGGATCCTATACCGTAATATCCGGATCTTATGACCTTAGACTTCCTCATGGAAACGATCTGGTCTAGCAAGTGCCTATCGTCCAGATCGCCGGAGAGGTATCTGCCCAAGAGGCCGCGATCGTCCGATCCGACGCAGTCCAGGAAATCTGATGCCAAGCCGATGTCTTCCTGTGGATTTCTTATGAGCATGTGGCGCAGGAGTGAAAAACCTGTCCTGTACTTTGAATCCGCATGAACCACCAGTCTTATGGCGGACATTATGGTTATGGTGAAGGATGGATCCTGCCTTCCGATATGGATGGAGGAATCCGAGATCTCAAACCTTATGCCGTCCTCGCTGAGGGCATCCTGAATGAACTCAACGGGGGGCGGTGCACCCCTGCATGACGCAAGGTAATAGTTCTTTGAGGAAAATATGCGCAGATTCTTCGACATGACCAGATTGTAGAATGAGAACATCCTCCATACATCGTTATCCCAGTTCTGTACGCCTGCAAGAACGCGATCGTCAACGTTTCCCCGTTTGACGTAGCTCAGGCTTCCATAGGGCGTCTTAAGCACACCCATGATGGGTATATCTGTTTTTATTGCGCTGAAGGTTTCAGATATGGCTGATAGAAAACTGTCCGATCCTGAATATGAAAAATCAGCCCTCTCCTTCATTCGCCGGATCTTCTTCCTGTATGATTCGATGGGGCAGAATATTGAAGAATCCAGCAGTTCCGGGATAATCCTCTCCGGATCTGAGAAGAGATCCTGAAATCTCTTCTTTATCCTTGACTGATCATCCTTTGAGAGGCTCTTGAGCTTCATTTCATTTTAGCTGCCTTATGGATTCTGCCTTCACGGTCACAGGTATGGGCACCATGCTTTCCACGAGCTGCACGGTGACCTCTTCTTTAACAGAATCTATGGATATGATCTTCGCCTTTTCTCCCTTGAACGGCCCTTCCACCAGTTCAACGAGAGATCCAAGCTCAAGGCCTGAAACAGCTGGCTTTGGCGTCAGGTAATGGGCTATCTCCTCCAGATCTATCTTTCCGGACACCATGCCCTTGTATCCCCTTATATCCCTGGCCAGATACGATATCCTGTCCGGATGCATCGTCTCGACGAAAATATAGCCCTTTATCTCGTATGGGGCCATTATGGCATAGACCTCGCTGGGCACCTTGTTGCCGCCCTCGGATCTGTCTTCCCGGTCCTTCTCGGCCCTGTTATTCAGATCAACCGCAACCTGTATTTCCGATCCAACCGTGGTCTTCAGAGCAACGATCACTGGCCTGAGCACAATGCTCACGTCTCTGGAAAAGCTGTGAACGCCATCCTCCGATTCCACGGAGAAGTGTATCTTAAGAGTATCGTTTGGATATGCACCCTTCGGTGCCTGTATCGTTATATCAAAATTCCTTGATTTGAGCGGATCTATGTCCACATCATCCTGAAATTTTCCGCTGCCGACCATCGAGATCTCGTTCTTCTTGCTGATGTTAAAGACCGATTTCCAGTCTACGGTGTTATCGTTCTCCTGTATGCTGTACTCTGCCGTAAAGCGGAATTTTCTTTTCACATTCTGAATATTCTTTACGCTGAATCTTAGATTTATCGATTCCCCTGCACCTGCCTCCAGGCGTTCTGGGGCATCGAATGATATCCATTCATATTCTTTGGCATTCTCCATAAGCTTCACCTTAAGGTATCTTGAAGTAAACGTCCATGATCAGGTATATTATAAAGCCAACCCCACCTATTATAAGGAGGCCAACAGCAGTAATGATCAGCACCTTTATGTATTCATCCCTTGTAGGTTTCCTGGCCATTCGAAGGATCCTTGCGTATTTACCCTTCCCGATGCTGGAAAACCTTCGCTCAATACCCTGCTGAATTTCCTCAGCCTTATCTTCAATCGACACTGAATCACCGAAACAAGAACATTATAAAAAAAGGAAATTTAAAGGTATGGTCTGGGCAGATGCCAGCCAGTGTTCTAACTTGGAGGTGATCCATCCGCAGGTTCCCCTACGGATACCTTGTTACGACTTAACCCTCCTCACTGACATCAGATTCGAATCCATCCAAAGGACGGACCCTCATCCAACACCAGCTCGGATGGTTTGACGGGCGGTGTGTGCAAGGAGCAGGGGCATATTCACCGTAGGCTGTTGACCTACGATTACTACGGAATCCACATTCGTGAGGGCGAGTTACAGCCCTCAGTCCTGACTACGAACGGGTTTCGAGGTTAGCTTCCCCTTTCGAGGTTGCAGCTCATTGTCCCGTCCTTTGTAGCGCGCGTGTAGCCCGGGAGATTCGGGGCGTACTGACCTGCCGTCGACCCCTCCTTCCTCCAGCTTAGCGCTGGCGGTCCCTCTAAAGTGCCTCTGCCCGCTAAGACAGTCTGGCAATTAGAGATGGGGGTCTTGCTCGTTATCACACTTAAGTGAACGCCCTACGGTACGAGCTGACGACGGCCATGCACCACCTCTCCTTCTATCGGGTAAATTCGTCAGGTTGACCCTCATCCGAAGGTCGCTCCCGGTGAGTTTTCCGGCGTTGAATCCAATTAAACCGCACGCTCCTCCCGTTGCGGTGCTCCCCCGCCAATTCCTTTAAGTTTCAGCCTTGCGGCCGTACTCCCCAAGTGACCCACTTAACACCTTCGCTACGGCACTGCCCCCCCTCAACGGAGAAGCAACACCAAGTGGGCAGCGTTTACAGCTAGGACTACCCGGGTATCTAATCCGGTTTGCTCCCCTAGCCTTCGTCCCTCACCGTCGGATCCGTTCTAGTTGAACGCTTTCGCCACCGGTCGTCCTTTCAGGATTACAGGATTTTACCCCTACCCTGAAAGTACATTCAACCTCACCCGGTCCCAAGTCTTACAGTCTCTTCAGAAGTTCTTCCGTTAAGCGGAAGAATTTATCTGAAGATTTATAAGACCGGTTACGAACGCTTTAGACTCAATAAAAGTGATCACCACTCGAGCTGCGGGTGTTACCGCGGCGGCTGGCACCCGTCTTGCCCAGCCCTTATTCCTGATGCTTTTTAGGCATCAGAAAAGCCTTGACAAAAAGTCAAGGCACTCAGGCTCCCCGTGTCGCGCTTTCGCGCATTGCACAGTTTTCGCGCCTGCTGCGCCCCGTAGGGCCTGGACTGTTGTCTCAGAGTCCATCTCCGGGCTCCCCCTTTCAGGGCCCGTACCCGTCTTAGGCTAGGTGGTCCTTTACACCACCTACTACCTGATAGGCCGCAGACTTATCCTCAGGTGCAAAAGCTTTCATCATTACAACCATTCCAGTTTGTAATGACTATGGGGAATTAGCCTCAGTTTCCCGAGGTTATGCCCCGCCTGAGGGTAAATTATCCACGTGTTACTGAGCTGTTCGCCGGTGCCTTACGGCCCCATGACTTGCATGGCTTAGTCGGAACCTGATAGCAGTGACCGCCGGCAGGATCGACCGGAGTTAAAACACTCAATTGGAATTAGCGGCTGGCATCTACCTGTCAGAAGTGAGCTTACTTACTCACTACTCCATATTTACCAACCCTGGAAGAAGAGACACATAAACACGCACAAGCGTGATTCATCTCTTTCGTAGGTAGGTTGGCATCCATACCTGTTATGTGCAAAGTAAAGAATAGCAAATCAGTATATATATCTTTCGAAGCAGAATACCAATTTTCTAGGGAAATCTAAAATAATTATACTAATAATAATCTGAGGGAAAAAATTGCAGAAACCCCAATAAAATATGGAAAAATATGTGTTTATTTTGCCACTGTTTCCTTTTCTATGTCCACAAACCTGTCCTTCAGCTTCTCCATAACAATGGGTAGTGTGGTGTATTCCATCTCCTGGTCAGGCAGCCTATGCGGTTCAAATGGGCCCATCCTTCTTATGTGATCTGTCAGTTCACCGGCAACGCGCCTTGCATAGTCAAAAGCAGGATCGTCGAACATATCAACGGGACCCTCCAGCTTGCCTGATTTGAGCACATAGCCCAGCGCAACAACCCTTGGAGGCCCGTCAAACCTAGTCATCTTTGCATCCTTCATGGCCACGGGCATAAGCGGGCCGTTGAATGAACCCCGCATCCATCCGCTGACGAGGTATGGGAATGCAAAGGCCTCCAGGGACTCTCCAGCTGCTGGCAGGCCAGACTGAATCCTGACAACTGCAGCAGGATCGTCCTTGCCAACGTATTTGCCGGCTATGAGCGATAGCTTATCGGTGGATATGACCGCAACATTCTCCTCAGGCAGCTTCTTGTTGGCCTTCTTTGTGTAGACCCTCTTGATCACGTATTTCTCTTTTGAACCTATCAGAGCAAGCAGATCGTAGAGGTCCTCAGGAGTGTCCAGGAATATCGCCCTGTGTTCGATCACATCCCAAACCTCAAAACGGAAACCGCTGTGCATGGCCTCGTCTATTACAAGCCCAGGCGTATTAAACGGATCCGCGAACATCTTGTATATGGGCAGGTTGAATGCCCCCGGTTCAGTCTTATCCATCATGTACACTATGAATGGCTCAGATGGCCTCTCGTTGATCTCCATCTCCGCAACACCAGGACCCATGCCCTTTAGGTTTCCAGAAAAGGAGTCCTTGAGCAGATCCTGTCCTGCACCGTATAGGCCTAGTTTCTTGGCAACCTCAGTACCGGCCTTGAAGGCGTTCCATGCCAGTTCATGTATCTCCGGACTGTCTATGCCCTTCGTGTGGACCATGGTTATCTGGGCATCATCACCTACATGAGCCATCCTGAAATCAGATATGAGGTTCTTTCCATGATCCTCGATATAATCCTGTATCTTCGACATCACCTTTTCGTCCACTATAGAGTGGCCCGGCAAACTTCCTATGTCAGCCTTTATATGGGAAATAGTCACTTTCATTGATTTACCTATTGGAATATGAATAAAAAAGTTTCCTGAAACCATGCAAGGACGTCGGGGGGGAGATTTGAACTCCCGAGCTACGAGAGCAGTAGATCTCGAGTCTACCGCCTTACCGGGCTAGGCTACCCCGACACTCACAGAACGGCATCTGCCGGCATTACCACCATATTATTGTCGCATATAAACGTTTTACAGGACGGTCTCATACATAATACACAGCATGCTCTTATATTTCTGAGCTACAAAATAATTATATGTTGAGATTAAATTCCGCCGGATTTTAAGTTCTTCTTGACCTCAGCCGAGAGCCTTCCAAGCGGATAATCACCGGTGTCCACGAACTTTATGAGTTCCGCGAGTGCAGGATGCACCGATCTTATCTCGTTGTACATCCTGATCGCAAGATCACGCAGATCAAAGTGTGCCTGAGGAGTGCTCCTGATCTCTATGAAGTATGCTGCCTCTGCGAGATTCGTGGAGAAGACAACCGGATACCTGTATGCAAAAGGCACCACGTACTGCGCCAGTGCATATCCATACTTTTCCTTTATCCTGGCGTAAACAGCCGCAGCCTCCCTCATGGCCTCTGAATACTCTTCGGAGAGATCGGGTATCTTGGCTATGATAGGGGGAACATCGTATCCATAGCTTGCAGTAAGCGGCTTCCTCATGATTGTCAGGAACCTGTGCCTCTGCAGGTCGCGAAATGCACCATAATTTGTGGTCACCTCGAAGACGTAGTTGACCGCCTCGAACGGCCTTCCTATCTTCATACGCCTGTTCTTTCTCATATCCCTTATCTTACCTAGTATTGCTGATATCTCTGCAGCATCCATCGCCTTCACCCTCGATATTATCGAGGAGGCGTCCTCCGCGAATGGATACATCAGAAATGCAAGGGCCTTCTGAATTTCGTCCTTTTCGTTTCCGTATCTTATCAGCTTAACCTTCTCAAATTTCCCGCCATCCGTGAACGGAAACATGTTCATCAGGCGCTTTTTGTAATCTATTATATCCATTCCATGCTTGGAAACTGCATCGTCTATTATCTGGGGAAATTCTTGCCTGAGCTCGCCGTAAAGATCCGATGAGATCCTTTCCGTCTCAGGAAGGCCATATTCCTTCAGCTTCTGTATGAGGTGTATGAACGACCTTGCGTTCCCGCTTATGCCGATGTTTGTCAGAGTGGATGCCGGAAGTATGAAGCGCGCATCATCCAGCGCTCTGGAACGGACTGAGGATCTGTACGATCTCTGCGCAAGCTTCTTTCCGTTCTCGTCAAGATCCCTGTAGTTAGCTGGGCCTGAATCTATGCTGAAATCGAAAGACTCTATCGGCCACAGCTTCGATATCTCCGCTTCTATCCTCGGAAGCGCGGCTGAGTACAGATCGAAGAGTCTGTTGCAGAGATCCTCGTATTCCCTGGCGGAGTCGCCGCCTATCCCTATCCTCTCAGGCCGCATGAATAGGTAGTGTCCATCGATCTTTTTGTCATATGCAACATATCTAGTTGATTTTTCAAGATAAGAGAGGCCTATTCTTATTTCCTCTATGGCCTTCGAAGCTATGTTTGATACATTCTGGACGCCTACCTGCGCCGTTACGAGTTCGGCTATGGATTCGTCACCGTATTCTAGAAATATACGCCTGTAGAATTCCTCTGATTTCTTCTGGTTGCCCTCAAACTCCCTGTGATATACGGATCTTATGTCTGGATCGGATGCCCTGCTATAGCGCGACATGAGTGCACCGCGGTCTATCATCCGATCCGTCTTGATCAGGAAGACGTCCCTGTCCTCGTTTGAGAATGACATAGACCTTAATCATTAGAATATTTAAATTTATACCATTCGCGTAGCACGACGATGCGAAGACATTTTGATCGGACGATCCATGACTGATCTTTAAAAATGATAGATATATATATTAATATGATATATCCAACGAGTGGTATTATGCCTGACGATCTAACCGATAATGCAAAGAAGATTTACGATGCTATGAAGAAGCTTGGAGCAACCTCTGAAGAGAAGCTCAAGACTGCAGACGATATTATGAAGGCTGCGGCACTTGGAAAGTCCATTGTGAACTCTGCCCTTCAGGAACTGCAGAAGAAGGGCTATGTCAAGAGAGTTGCGAGACAGAAGAGCGCTGGATATTTCGTCATAAAATAATATTTTTACCACCTTTTTAAATTAATTTTTTGTGTATGTTTTCGTTACCATTTACGCGCTATAAATATGCTTAAATAAGTGTTTCTGTTAATAAAAACATGCGCTGGGGCCAGGTATGACAACCCTCATCATCAATGTGGACAGGGACAACGACTTCGGAGACAAGGCAGGCGTCAAGGGTCCTGTCGTTGGATACACAGAGTGTTATAATGCTGCCGTGAGGCTGATAAGCGTTGATCCAGAGGATTCCGACTCCAATGCGCTTTTTGGCGCCCTGAAGGTCTACGAGGATCTTAGGAAGAAGGGCGAAGATGTGGAAATTGCGCTTCTCACCGGAGACAACGACGTCGGGGAAAAATCTGACGAGATACTTTCCAGGCAGATAGCTGATGTCGTGGGATCCGGGCAGTATACCGATGCCATACTCGTATCCGACGGTGCAGAGGACGACTACATAGTTCCAGTCATCCTGTCATATATAAAGATAAGGTACGTAAAGCACATAATAGTCAGGCACAATGAGAACATAGAGAGCCTTTACTACTACATAGTCCGCGCGCTTAAGGACAAGAAGATACTCAGCAAGATACTGATACCGCTCGGCCTCGTTTTCCTGACCTACGGCCTGGTCTCGCTGATATTCATACTCTATTCAGCTTACGTTACCGGCGTCCGTGTCATCGATCCTACCGTTGGCGCCATAACCTTCGTCACCCTTGTTCTTGGTGCATACCTCCTGGAGAGGGGCTTTGACCTCTTCAACCTCATGGCCAGGGTGATAAGGGAGGTGCATGAATACGCACAGGATACAAGAATATTGTTCTTCACCTATGTCATTGCTGCGCTTCTGGTCATGGTCGGCATAGCATCCAGCTATACCATAGCCGTTCGCACATCAAGGAACGGCCTAGACGCCTTCCTGATATTTCTGTCGCTATTCACATGGTGGGTCTACGGATCCATCTTCACCACGGAGGTCGGCAGAGTCGCGGAGCTTGCCGTTGGGAGGAAGGCAGGAATACTTAAAATATGGTACGGCCTCATATTCTCCCTGTCAATAGCCTTCGTCGTGTACGGCATGTTCAACTACATAAGATACATACTCGGATTTATATCCCTGAAATCGGGCCTCATAAGCATCTTCTTCCTGATACTTGGTCTCATAATAGCCATAGTCTCCTCGATGGTACATCGGTACTTCAACGAAAATCCGGAGATCCTGAGGGAGGGTACATGAATGGACATGATCAGATGGATCTCGATATACGGTTCCATCGTCGATGATTTTAACTTCGATCCGGAGATGGATAGCCTGGCCTCCAGGATCCTTTCCAACTTTGTTGGAGATCCGATTTTACCTGAAGCTAAGGGAAACACAGCATACATCATAGGCAATGGGCCGGAGATCTCTGAGATCCTGCCAAGCCTGTCTCCTGGATACCACATCGTGGCAGATTCCGCAATAACCGCCTACACGGAGATCGCAGGATGCCCAGACATCGTAGTCACGGATCTGGATGGCGATATTGACGCGATTTTCCGTTGCGCCGCGCGGGGAACGAAGATAGTTATACATGCGCATGGAGACAACATAGGCAGTATAGTGAACAACAGCTCAAGAATGAACAGTAAAATGATCGGAACAACACAGAATTTACCGTTCAGGAACATTGCAAACTTCTTCGGCTTCACAGACGGCGATCGATCCGTATATATCGCAGACCGCATGGGCTTCAGCAATATCGTGCTGGTATCCTTCGATTTCAGGAATGTTAACAGATCCAAGCCTGGGAATCATGCCATGAAGGCAAAGAAGCTGAAATGGGCGGAAGCACTCATATCCATGATCGCGCTTGAACGCGGGACAACTTTGACCTGCGGTGATTTCATAGATATCTGATCTTCATTGTTCGCCAAGCGATTCCGCGCTCCTTATTATCCTTCCACCGACATATTCCGGCAGTATATCAGTATAATCAAGCTTCAGGCAGTATTCCAGATCCCTCTCGCTCACACCGGCTATTATGCTTCTGTTTATCTCGGCGGTCTCCTTCAGGTATGCATCCACATTGACCTGCTTTCCTTCCGCAGCTGCCTTCAGCAGTTCTGAAAATAGTATATCCTCCTCAGCCCTGCCGATTGGCCTGTTGGAAGGCAGTATCAGCACGTCCGAATATTTTCTGATCATGGAGACGGCTGAACTGAAGTTCACATACGACGCAAATATAACCCGCCCGGATCCTATTCTAGAAAGGACATAGGTTCCATTTGTGGATGTGAAGGCAACTATCTTTCCGGACAGATCCGCCTCATCGATCTCCGCTGGAGAATTGTCATAATCGAAGTACGGCGGCTTTATTCCATATTTTTCCCCGATTAGCACCGTACCGGGGTTCTTCCTCTTGAACTCTATGGCCTTCCTCACGTCCCTGAACGGAACAACGTATTGCGCACCCCTTGCAAGTATCAGCGGTATGGTCGTCGTGGATCTGAATACATCCACCACCACGTTGATCTCCGCCCAGGAATCGCTCTTTCTTCCATCGCCTATCCTTATCATCGGTTGATTATCAGGGCATCATGGATCATGTGGATAAAATATTTCCCGCAGTTATGGAACCAGGTTATGGTTTCTGTTAACCATGTTAACATCCACCTTTGGAAGTTATCATCTCCTTGATGCTTAAACTCCGTGGGTACAACCCAATACCCTCTATCCCGTCAAATGCTTCAGGGACTGCCTTCTTTATCATATTGTAAGAAGCCTGCAGGTCAGCATGTATTAATGTTCCATTTGCAGACTGGAATACACCTCTCTTTATTCTCCTTCCCATGTACGTGTCGTGTTGTTCTATGCTTTCGTTATCAAGAAACGAACATATGCTTGTATAGCTCTCCTCCTGTATCATGACATTGATCCCTTTCTCTTCTGCTTTGTATTTGATCTGCTGTATGAGCATATTGAAAGGTATCTGCACAAAGTTCTGATTGTTCTTCTTACCGATATCCACAGACTGCTTCCATCCATTATTATGGCCTATTACAATTGTGTCGATTTTATTATTCATGGCATATTCTATGACTGCTTTTGATAGTTTATGCATGATATCCTTTATTTTTCTGTTCCTTGTTAAATACAGCCTGTTTATCCTTTTTGTATTCTCTCTGTTTTTCCTCTGCCTGTCATTGATAGATTTTAATCTTGATAACTCTTTATTGAAATACTGGTTTATTGATTTCAGAACACCGCCCTTGACAGCAATACCCCTTTCGGATATGTTGTTTCCAATGGTTACGATGTT
>NZ_QJSM01000041.1 GCF_003205235.1 Thermoplasma sp. Kam2015
TGAAGAACGAATTCCATGATTCCTTGACCTTTCTTATTGTCCACTGTGCCGTCTGTGCTGGCAGTTTCTGGAAATTGTTGTTTTCCTCTATACCTGATGGTTTTGAAAACTGTTTTGCAAGATCCTTATATGATGATAATTTTTCCCTATTGAAAAACTGGTTTCTTAGGATATAATTTACCTGATTATATAGGTTCTTTGATACATGGCACTCTGGATATTACGCCATTATCACGGATAAAGATCTGTTCAGTTCTCATCGTTTTCATAGCCTATCTCCATTGAACCTTTCTTCCCCGTTGAGGTGTATACATGAAGCGTCTTTCATGATATTCGTAGTAGATTTAATACCTCATTTGCTTTCATAGTTAATAATATAATACAGTATTTGTATAAATAGTTATTAGAATTACGGATTATAATTTTTGTAATCATATACACGCATCTTCCTAGGCGTTGCCTTCTAGAAGACTCCTGGACAGTATGGATGAAACGTCAATAAGCCGGAATCCCATTATGGCAAATTTGACCATGTCCTTCGGATCCACCACAAGCACCCTGACCTTTGAGGAATTATCATTCCCTATCACGCTTTTCAGAGCAGCAGCTATGATCAGGTTATACGCATCGTCCCCAGATCCGATTATGATCTCCCGCGCTGATGAGAAGTCGAAGGATGAAAGCAGATCGATGTCATCCGCATTGTGTTCGAAGACTATGTATCCTTCATCCCTCAGCGATTGCGCGCTTTCAGGATTCTTCTCTATGATCACAACCACTGAACCTGAACTCTTCATCCTAGACACGTACTCCTGCATGAGGTTAGAATAACCGCATATCAATATGTAATCCGTGAGCGTTTTGAGCTCTCTCTTCTCCATCCTGTTCACCAGGCCGCCCAGGCGTCTCTCTATTGTGGGCAGTATGAGAGCGGTGATCGAGCTAAAAAATATTGCTACTCCAAGGAACGCCAGGGATATGGTGAACATCTTTGCATCGATTGTGACCGGCAGTATATCTCCGAAGCCCAGCGTGGTCACGGTTTCCCCGGTGAAATAGAATGCATTTGCAATGTTGGTTATCGGCGGTCGGAACTGATCGCCGAAGAGGAGCGAACCGCCTATGCCATACAGTATCGTGAACGTTATGGTGACAAGAGCTATGGCAACCTCCGGCCTTCCGAGCATGCGGTTGGGATAGATGTACTCCCTGCGCCTCCTGAAGATTATGTATATGACGAAGAAGGAGAAGGCCATGCCTATGGCGGTTATGTGGAAATGCCTGCCTGCGCCGATGGAAAGTATCACTATGGTGAGAAGAGATCCCGCCACCATGATGCGCCATGCGTTCCTTGTCTTTTCCCTGGCCATGAAGCCGTATACGGCAAGTATAAAACCGTCGAATATGGCCAGGAATGCCATGGCCTTTAGAGATACAGAAAACGATACGATGAATATGCGGATCGATACCACATGGTTGGAAGATACGAGAGACAGACCAAGAACAGTGGTGATCAGCCCCTGGATCAGAACCAGCCATCTCGGCTCAAGGATGCGAGCTTCTCTTGCCACCTTTAAAAATGATTGACGCGGATAAAGCTTTTTGCAAAGACCTCGCCAGGATCATTCATGCAGCTATCTATTTATTCCGCATTCCGATCATGGCATGTTATTAAGTCAACTGTAATCATAGTAAGTTGGCTGTAATGGGATGATGAAATCATGTTCACAAGGCGAGGGGATCAGGGCGAAACGGATCTTGCAAACAGGGCCAGGGTGGGAAAGGACTCTCCAGTGGTGGAGGTGCAGGGAACGATAGATGAGCTCAACTCCTTCATAGGCTACGCGCTCGTGCTGAGCAGATGGGATGACATCAAAAACGACCTGTTCAAGATACAGAACGATCTCTTTGTCCTGGGCGAGGACGTATCTACTGGGGGCAAGGGCAGGGTTGTGACCAGGGAGATGATCGATCATCTTGAGGAACGCGTCAGGGAGATGAAGGCGGAGATAGGAAAGATAGAACTCTTTGTGGTTCCGGGTGGTTCAATAGAGTCGGCCTCGCTCCACATGGCCAGATCCGTCTCCAGAAGGCTCGAGAGGAGAATAGTCGCCGCATCGAAGGTCACAGAGATAAACAAGAACGTGCTCATATATGCTAACAGGCTATCCTCTGTACTTTTCATGCATGCGCTTCTTTCAAACAAGAGGTTAAATATAGCCGAGAAGATATGGAGCATACACAGGATATCCTGATGTCCTTATGATGAAAAATAAAAAGCAGGATCCCTCGATATCCTGCGGATGTATCCACAACCAGATCTTTTACCTGATTTGAATGATTATATTTTGAAATGAAGCGGCTTGCCGTAAGCCTCCTCTGCCGTTTCCTTCACGCCCTCGCTCACGGTCGGATGCGGATGTATCGTCAGGCCTATATCCATGGCCATGAGCCCCGACTCCACGGCGAGGGATATCTCGCTTATGAGTTCGCTTGCATGCGGCGCTGCAAAGCCGGCCCCTGTGACTATGCCCTTCTCGTCGTAGTATATGTTGAATGTGCCTATATTTTCATTCATGGTCAGCGATCTGCCGTTTGCTGCAACAGGAAATCTTGTGGACTTTGCAGATTTTGATCCTGTGTATGCTATCTCCGGATCTGAGTATATGACGTAGGGCATGGCCCTGTACTCAACCACGCTGTCTATACCGCATATGTTGTCAGCTGCAACATCGGCATCGTAGTATGCCTTGTGCGCGAGCATGGGCTGCCCGGAAACATCCCCTATGGCGTACACATTCGGGACGCTTGTGCGCTTGTGCGCATCCGTCTTGATGAAACGGCCGTCCATCTCCAGCTTAAGGTTTTCAAGGCCGAAGCCCTCGGTGTTTGGTATCCTGCCAACGGTCATCAGCACTGTATCAGCCTCGACGTACTCTCCTCCTTCCATGTTTACCCTGATCTTTTCTGACTTCTGCGTGTTAAGGACCTTCTTACCTGTCATCACCTTCACGCCGATCTGCGATAGCCTCCTCTCCACATGCCTGACCAGCTCCTGATCCGTCCCGGGGAGTATGTTGGGCATCATTTCTATGATCGTGACGCTGGAACCAAGCTTTGCCAGCGCCGTACCTATCTCTACGCCTATGTATCCTCCGCCTATTATGGCCACCGATCCGGGTATGTGATCCAGATCCAGTATCTCCCTGTTGTACACCACGTCGTCTATGCCTTTGATCTTCACCGGCTTTGATCCGGTTGCTATGACAAGGTTGCTGCCCTCTATCGTCCGGTCTCCGACCTTCACATGGTTGCTGTCCACAATGTATGCTTCGCCCCTTATCACATCTACGCCGTACCCCTTGCAGAGCGTTTCCACTCCGCCGGTAAGCCTGTTGATCATGGACCATTTCCATTGCTGCCATTTCTTCATGTCTATTGAATAATTTATCGAAACTCCAGGCATCTCCCTGAGATAGTTTATTGAGTTGGCAAGCTCTATGAAGGCCTTTGAAGGTATGCAGCCGTAGTTCAGGCATTCGCCCCCGATCTTGTCTTTCTCTATCAGCGCAACCTTCTTCTGCCTCTGCCCCAGGCGGATTGCGGCTGCATAGCCACCTGGCCCCGAACCTATTATTATTGCATCGTACATATCAGATCTCATAGATAATAGCGTTCGGATCCTCAATAACCTTTTTCAGATCAACTATGAACCTGGTGGCGACTGCACCGTCTATCAGCCTGTGGTCGCAGGACAGCGATAGGTACATGTACTTCTTGCCATCGCGGTCGAACACTCTGTGCACGCCCAGTATGGCAACCTCTGGGTAGTTGATTATCGGCGTCGACATTATGCCTCCAATCGTTCCAACGTTCGTTATGGTGAATGTGGAATCCTGAACCTCATCTAGCTGAAGCTTGTTTTCCCTCGCCCTTGATGCTTTATCCGCTATCTCGGCGGAAATTTCCACCATGCTCTTGCCGTCCGCATTCTTTATCACAAAGACGTTCAGTCCGTCAGGAGTATCCACCGCTATCCCTATGTTGTAGTACTTCTTCAGGATGTACGACTTTTTATTTTCATCGTAGATCGCATTCAGGTACGGATACCTCTTCAGCACTGAAGGAACGATCCTTGCAAGGAAGCCTGTAACTGTGACCTTGACGCCGCGTGCCCTTGCAGAATCCAGTATGGACATCATCGAAGTTACGTCAACCTCTTCCATAACGGTGAAGTGAGGCATTATCTGCTTTGCCTTCGTCATCTTGTCGAAGATTATGCGCCTCAGGCCGTGCATCTCAAGTATCTCCTCTGCACCAGCAGGCTGTTTCTGCGCAGGTATATGCGGAGACGTGTGTACCTCCTCAACCTTCTTCTGGGCTGATGGCTGCGGTGATTTCATGTATCTCTCCAGATCGTCCAGTGTCACACGTCCAGCCTCGCCTGTGCCACCGACCTTTGACAGATCTATGCCGTTCTCCCTGGCTATCCTCCTGACGGCCGGACTAGCCAGAACATGCGTAGATACCTCAGGTAGGGGCACCTGCTTCACCTGAACGGCTTCAGCCGGCTTCTCCTCTTTCTCCGGCACCTGCTGGATCTCTGCCGATTCTCCAGTATCGATCTGAAGGAGGGTGGAACCGACCGGAACGACCTGTCCTTCTCTGTAGAGTATCTTTGCTATCCTGCCCCTTACCGGCGATGGTATCTTGACCGTAACTTTATCAGTCATAACCTCAACGAGATCCTGATCCTTCTCCACCTCGTCTCCTTCCTTCACATCCCATTTGACTATTTCGCCTTCTGTTACGCCCTCTCCAATATCAGGCAGTTTGAATTCGTACATATGATCACCTGAATGTCATGACCTTTTCAATCGCTACGCTTATCCTGGCCTCATTTGGAAGATAGTAGTCCTCCAGCCTGTACGGGAACGGCGTATCAGGCCCTGTGACGCGCAGTATCGGTGCGTAAAGGTACTCTATGGCCCTCTCCGAGATCATGGCCGATATCTCTGCACCCACCCCAAGCGTCCTTGGAGCCTCATGAACTATGACGACGCGGCCTGTCTTCTTCACCGAGTTCAGGATCGTATCCCTGTCCATGGGAACGATCGTCCTCAGATCGATGACCTCCACATCATACTTTGACTTGGAAGCCGCGGACATAACTGTCGGAACCATCGAACCATAAGTTATAATCGTCACATCGCTGCCCTGCTTGATTATATTTGCCTTTCTGAGCGGTACTGTGTACTTGTCCTCCGGTATCTCCGCCTTCTGAGCCCTGTACAGCCTCTTCGGCTCTAAGAATATGACTGGATCTGGTGACTCTATGGCGGATATGAGCAACCCCTTGGCGTCGTATGGGTTGGATGGACTCACCACCGTCAAGCCTGCGGTATGGGCAAAGTAGGCCTCCCCGCTCTGTGAATGATAGAGGCCGCCCTTTATTCCACCACCTACTGGCGTACGCAGAACCAGCGGGACCGTGTAGTCGCCGCCAGACCTGTACCTGATCTTGGCCATCTGGTTTATTATCTGATCCATGGCCGTGTATATGAAATCCTGGAACTGTATCTCTGGTATTGGCTTCAGGCCGTTAACGGCCATTCCTATGGCCATTCCCACTATGCCAAGCTCAGAAAGCGGCGTATCTATGACACGCTGCGTACCGTACTTCGCCTGCAGGCCATCTGTGACTCGAAATACGCCTCCGTCCTTTCCAACGTCCTCGCCGAGGATTATGACGCTGTCGTCCTCTGACATCTTTAGATCCATTGCGCTGTTTAGCGCCTGAACCATGTTCATCTGCGTAGTATATCACCCCTCTCCTCTTCTATCGCCCAGGTCATCTCTGAATACACGTCATCAAACATCGTCTCCGGAGCTGGCGCTGGGATCTTCAGGCGCTCCTCAAACTTCTCATCGATCATCTTCTTGGATTCTTCCTTGATCTTCTCTATCTCCGCTTGGTTGAGGTATCCTCCTGAGATCATAAGCTTCTCCGCTATGACGATCGGATCCTGATCGCTGTTCTCCTGCACCTCATTCTTTCGGTACTTGCTTGGATCGTCCGAAGTGGAGTGCGGTCCCATCCTGTAGCTCCTAGCCTCCACGAGTATCGGATTCCCAGAACGCGCATATTCCACCGCATCCTTCACCGTTCTGTAAGTCTTTATGAAGTCATTTCCATCTACGTAGACACCCTTCATGCCGTATGCCTCTGCCTTCTTGTATATCTCGGCCTTCGTCTGCCTCTCCACAGGGAGAGATATGGCCCATCCATTGTTCTCGCACAGGAATACAACGGGTAGATCGAAGACTGCAGCAAAGTTCATGGCTGCATGGAAGTCTGGGGTGGATGTTCCGCCATCGCCGAACGTGGTTATCACAATGCCGTCCTCCTTCCTGTACTTCTTGGCATAGGCCGCACCTACCGCAAGCGGAAGGTTCGTTGCGACAGGGCTCGGTACTGACATGAAATTTATCTCCTTTGCACTGTAATGGCTAGGCATCTGCCTGCCCTTGGAGCTGTCCTCCGCGTTGCCCATTATCTGGTCAAATATCTTCTCTATTGGATGGCCCAGGTATATTAGCATCGTCACATCGCGGTAGTAGCCGTAAACACTGTCGTTCCTTGAAAGAGCCATGGCCGCACCGGCCTGCGTAGCCTCCTGCCCCATCATGGGCGTGTAGAAGCCGACCAGCCCCTGCCTCTGGGCCGTTATGATCTTTTTGTCAAAATACCTTCCCAGCACCATGGATGTGAATCCCCTCACCATAAGGTTCTTCTCATCCTGATCCAGAACTTCCGTCATACAAACACCCTCTTGAATATCCGCAGAGCATGATAATTATTAACGTGGTTGTAAAAAACGTATCCACGATCAATTGGTTTCTTTACTCTGCTCTGCACGGGTAATAATGATTATTAAGTATTTATTACTATTCATTTTGATTCGCTTATATATAAATGCAATGAGAATAAAATAAATGATATCATGAACTATAGCATAAAACGAACTGCATCATTATAATTTATTCCGATGGATACAGCCCTCTGTGAAGACTAAGACGCGCGTTATCTTGTGGTGACGATGACCTCATCGTTCAGAACAAGCATGGTGTGTTCAAACTGCGCTATGAAAGATCCGTTGTGCTCCTTCAGAACAGGGAACGAATATACCTCTTTGGAGGCCATCATGGCCCTAAGATACTTCTTGGGATCGTCTACGAGGCCCTCCAGCCATCTTTCTGCAAACGGCAGTTTGTTGAAGTTCCTGTATATGACCTCGTCCTGCCTCGGCTTTGGGCTGTCGATCATGTATATATTCCCGGGCTGGCCCTCATGTATCAGACCGATGCCCGTGGAGGCAAACGGCTCTATGGCTATAGCATGATCCGGCTGCAGTCTAACGACGTTTCCATCGTCATAATTCGGGATGAATATAGATGCATGCAGATCGTAGCGTTCCACGCCGTGACCGCCAAGGTTCCTCACCGGCTTGAAACCGTATGATCCTATGACTTCGGCTATCCTTCTTCCGATCTCGTTGACGCTCTTCATAGGCCTGACCACCTCTATGGCCGCATTGAGGGCCTGCCTTGCGGCTTCTATCAGATCAGAATGCTTGCCCTGCTCCCCAACCTCCACCGTTATGGCTGTATCGGACATGTATCCATCGATGTGCGCTCCGAAGTCAACCTTCACCACGTCCCCTGTCCTGAAGATCTTCTTATCGTTTATTGATGGCGTATAATGAGCAGCATCGTTATTTATGGACAGGTTGACGGGAAAGGCCGGCTTTGCGCCCTCATCACGCACAAACTTCTCCATCGCGCTTGCCACGTCGATCAGCTTTGATCCCGGTTCGATCATGCTTGCTCCGATCTCCAGAGCTCTCTTTCCTATCCTTCCTGCCTCCATGTATTTTTTCTTTACATCAGGATCCACTAGATCACCTCAGTATCTTCAGCCTGTACACAGCAGGTTCAACGATTGAATATATCCTTATGGATGACTCAAGATCGGATCTGCTTGTGGTCAGCCTGTGCTGATATATGCCTATTATATTCCGCATGGTACTCTCATCATAGTATCCGCTCTTCTTGGATATTATTTCAGCAGCTCTATCCGGATTCTTCGCTATGAAGTCTATACCCTTCTGGTAATAATCCAGAACGGGTTTGAATGACGCGTCCCTCGCTGCGATCATGCAGGAGGCTGCATGTATGCCCAGCTTCCTTGCTAAATCGGAATATTTCATGCCCAGAGCTATCTCATTCCCCACCAGCCCCATCTTTCCGTTGCCCGCTTCACGCATAACCGTTTCTGGGTCTGCGTTGACAACCTGGCCAGATATTGCAGATGCGATAAGCCTGGCATTGTAATCGGCCAGGGTTCCCCTCTTAACTGTGTATATGATCTTTGATTCGGTGCTTCCTATCACCGAATACATATCTATGAAGACTCCGGCCATTATGGGCATTCCGTATTTCGTGATGTTCGTTATGGAATCCAGCACGACATCAAAATTTGAGCTTTCAGAACAGGTGTTGTGCAGATCTATATCCTCATATTCCGATATAACCAGCAGTGGAAACGATACCGGCCCTGCAAATGGAGCACCTATCTTCATACGGTGGACTATTGCAATATTATTTATATGCTTATCCTAAAATGAACTTATTTCCTATTCGAATGATCATGCATGCTTCGAATGAACACGGTCCGTTCCTCAAGCCATCACCTGGGTATATTCGATGATCAGCGTAATCAACGTATAGTGCGAGTTAAACGGATCGGATCAATTCAGGATAAATATAAATATCAATATTGCCTAAAATGATCATGGTTACAAAGAAGGCCTCAGAAAGCCAGGTAATGGAACTCGAAAAGCGCAGCTACAACAATCCAGTTGTACTATGCGGTTTTGCAGGATCCACGCCGACAGGTGTGCTTGCTGCAAGTTATATCGTCGAGACACTTGGTATGCATCAGATTGCACATCTCATCTCTCAGCATATTCCACCTGTGGCCGTATTCGTGGGTGGAAAGCTGAGGCACCCATTCAGAATTTATGCCAATAATTCAAATACCGTGCTGGTTGCCATGTGCGAGGTTCCAATATCAAGCGCGCATATATACGAGATATCGAACACGCTCATGAACTGGATCGATCAGGTTGGCGCCAGCGAGATAGTCGTGATGGAGGGGAGCCCAGCAAACGGCATTCCAGAAGAAAGATCAGTGTTCGCAGTTGCCGAGAGGCCGAAGCTGGACAAGTTCAAGAAGGCAGGTATACAGCCGGCTGATTCTGCCATCATAGCTGGCATGGGTGGTGGTATCCTAAACGAATGCCTGGTCAGGAAGATAACCGGTCTTTCGCTCATAACCCCCACATCCGTGGATATACCTGATCCTGGCGCAGTTCTTGCAATAGTCGATGCGCTCAACAAGGCGTATAACCTCAAGATAAAGACGGATCTGCTAGAGGAACAGGTCAAGGAGCTCGATGAGCAGATAAAGAAGATAGAGGAGCAGTACAAGGAACTTCAGGCAAAGCAGAGCGAGCCGCAGTCCATGTATGGATGATCCCCATGATAAGGGTCAGAGGGCACATCAGGAAGGAGATCGAGATCGACTCCAGCAGAAGGGTCTCTGATCTGATGTCTGATCTCGGCCTGAACGAGGACGAATATGTGGTCATAGTGAACGGATCTCCCGTTCTGAGCGATCATATAGTGAATAAGGAAGATGATGTGGTAATACTGGAGGTGTTCTCTGGAGGATAATGCAGTCTGAACATAGAGCGTACATGGATAAAGGCTGCCATATTTTCATAACAGGTATATTTCCTAAGTTTTTTATTGTAGAATCTAAAACGAATGAGAAACTGAGTGATACCTTCAGGTATTACGCCTGAACACGTCCGCGCCGAAGAACTTATCCAGTACAGGCATCCTTTCAGAATTGCCTTTGAACCTCATTATTTCAATGTTTTTTTTGAATTTATCCAGATTTTTGCCGATGGAATAGTTCTCGATATCGGCCCTTACGATCTCCTCAATGCTTCGCTCACCAGTGAAGACGTCCACATATAGTCTGTCCCCCACGAGATATGGCCCACGCGATCTTTTCCTGATCTTCCAGCTTTCGATGAAGTCAACTGCATTATCCGTATCCACGGGTGGGCCAGTATGCACATGTATTCTATCCTCATTGCATGTCGGCGTTTCAATGAGGACGTATATTCTGTCGCTTACATCGATCTCAGAGGATATCACCCTGATCTCATGAGCCTCCATTATCTTCTGCAATACAGATCTGAACCTGTACACCTGAGGATAGATAACGTCATCAGTTAGATCAGGCTTCTGGATCGAATATATCATGATGCATGTACCCCTGTCATGGTAAGCTACGTCTTTCTTTTCGTAATCGATCTGGAAGAATTGCGCGTCCTGCGACGATATATATAACTTTGATGCTATCTTCATCCTGGACAGGCTTTCCAGGCTTACAGGCGATGCTACGTTCCTGTCAGGATCGACCGGATCTATCAACACCATGGGATCTTGAAATCTCTCGTCAACGTCCAGTATAACTCTGCCCTTCGCCTTTGAGAAGAATTGTATGACTCTATCGAAGCTTCCCAATCTTATCACAAGGAGTTCACACAGATATCCAGAAAACCCAAACGTCCTGGCCTCTGCCCCATACACGCCTATGGACTTCATGAATATCTTCAATAGCCTGACCTCGTCCCTGCCCCTATCATCGAGATGCTGATTGACATACTCCGTATGAAGTAGCGTTCTATCCACGGCACTTATCTTCCTGTCGCCGAAATGCATCTTATAGCAGGGCACAACATCTATCTTTACGCCTTTCACCTCGCCGCTGACGTATGGATGCTCGGCGTACTTCTCCCTGCCATTTGGAAGGACTGCATGGCCGATGCGGAGGCCCTCTTTATTCACAATTTCTTCGGGATAATCACGATCGAACGCTATGAATATGTCGAGATCCCCATCCCTGAGGTTGGTACCCTTCGCGTATGATCCAACGATAACAGCTTCAGCCCTCAGCCCGCGTAAAGAACAGATATAGTTTATTTTTGCAACTATATCGGCAGATATCTCCTTTAACTTGCTCTCCTCCTCACTGGTTGGCCGGTACCTGCTGAGTATTTCCTGATAGTTTATCATTTTTGCATCAGGTTCATTATGGCCTGTGCTGGTTCACCGCCTGATGCTTTCAGCGCCTCAATTGCCTTCTCCCTCGAGACGCTTGCCTGATCCATAACGAGCTTTATGTCGTCTTCAGGGAATGATTCCTCCTTCTTCTCTTCAGGCTCCTTGGGAACCTCCCTCATAGTGCCGACGACCTGAAACGTCTTAACGCCCTGAGCTTCTATCATCGTGACCTGTGCGTTATCTATAACGTAATCCTTCGTCTTTCCCTTGAATATTACCTTTGTGACGTCGTCCATTTCGGTGGATTTTATTCCCATCTGCGCCATCAGCCGGCGCATCTCCCTTGAATTCATCCTGCCAGGTATCATTTTAGCACTGATCATTAGATCATAAATAAAGTTGAGTCTTAAAAGACATGAATAGAATTGTGATCAAAACTTGGCGGACAAAAAACCAGGTCGATACAAAAATAAAGATGGTTTGTGATTTACGGGGTTATTTTTATTGCTCTCACAGGGCAGACGCTTTCGCATGCCATGCAGAATATGCAGTCTGATTCCCTGACAGGATCACATTTATCCGTCCTGTACTTGTTCCATTCATCGCTGCCCTTTGCTATCTTGTGGTCATTCCCCGTACCTGATTTACCTGGGTTAAGATTCCACTCATACAGGTTGACAGGGCAGACATCCATGCATGCACCATCTGCAATGCAGCAGTCCCAGTCAACGGCAACATGAGTACCGTGTATGCCCAGCTTAGTGGGATATGGCTTTCCGTCAGCGTCGAGCCTCTGCATGCCTTCGGCTCTCACGTCATGGCCATTGTGCTGACCGGTTACAGGATAATCCTTGTCGTTCTCAAGAAAGTGCTCATCTATGGGCTTTGGCTTGAAATCAAGCTCCTCTAGCTTAACCAAATACACTCACCGACAAGATATTTTATATTTTTATTTAAACTATACGTAAGAGATGGAGAAAATGTTGACAGAGTTCATTCTTCAAATATCCGATTTACAGATCCAATCAATTATAAATGAGTTTTTGACGATTATCTGACATCTAACAACGGTATCGGCAGTGCATGCGCAAATGGCTAAAGTCTTTGTTCCTAACATACATCTGAATCATGACTGATTGAAAAGGTATCGGCGATCATGTATGAGAATTTTAATAAACTTAAATAAACTTGACTGGATTCTCAAGCATGGCAGAGTATCGATTAGATGTGCTGTACAAGGCGGCCGAGGCTCTGATCTGCATGAAAAAATATGAAGATGCGCTCGTTCTCTATGAGAAGTTCGTAAAGGCTTTCCCAGATGTTGCAGGTGGATGGCATGGCCTGGCCATATGCTATGAAGAAACCGGAGAGAGGGAAAAGAGCATCGAACCATACAGGAAGGCGCTTGAACTGTACCTGAGGGATGCGAAGACCGAGGCCGGCAGAATGCGTAGATCCTTTCTCTGGGGAGGATGGTGTGCGATCAAGCTGAATATGAATCAGCTGGCGCTTGAGATGATGGAAGAAGCTGTCAAAGAAGACCAAAATTATGCATACGCGTATCTTTCACTTGCAATAGCTTCAGCCAGAACCGGGGATAAAGATAGAGCTCTGATCTCCAAGAGGAGATATCTTGATCTCGTCGGAGAAAAACCCTATGAGAAGAGAGAATGTGAGGGTCTAGAAATGCTCAATGAGGCAAAGGAAGAGGCATCCGGCTGGCTCAGATCATTCATCTTATCTGTTCTTGACAAATGCCATAAAGAATCAGAAATCTGCCAAAGCTTAGGAGAAACATGATCTGCCATCGCAGAATATTATGAAAGAAAAACCCCATCCTTGTCAGCTTAGCCCGCATATGAATCAGATGGTGAATGCAGAATAATCCTTATGATCTTTGTTTACCATATGCCGTGGGCCGGGATCGAACCAGCGACCTCCAGATCTTCAGTCTGGCGCTCTCCCAACTGAGCTACCACGGCTCATAATATGCCGTCCTGATGCATCGATCCTTCATGTCCGATCATCTGACACTGCAGAAGATCGATCATGGCATCCTCTCAATCTCACATGATCGGCCATTCAGGTGTGAGCGTATGGTATATATCTTTATCAATTTTTCCACAGCATGCGTCATCTATGCATTCACCGGCATTTTGGAAGTATTGCGGAATAACCTCAATTGGCCTCTGCTGAAGCTTTCTGCTGATCGCCGCTATGGATCTCAATTAGCTGATCCCTGATTATCTTTCCTGCAGGACTCCTCGGTATCTTCTTGACCGCGATGTATTTCTGAGGCCTAAGATACGGCGGGAATCTGCTTTCGAAAAATCTTTTGATGCCGTTGACATCTTCGGTTACCACATATGCCACCAGTACAGGAAGCCCACCTTCATAGCGCATGCCTATCGCTATATCATTCACGCCGGAACTCTTAGTTGCTGCAACCTCTATTGGTTCCGGGTCGATGAGGCTCCCATTTATGATCATCCTCCTCGTTCTCTCCAGATGAAGGCCACCGCCCGCATCAATATATCCAAGATCACCGGTATTGTAGTACTGTGATTCTGCACCCATGAACCTGCCAGGGGAAACCTCTATGAAGCCCATTTCGCCAAGCTGGACATCCTTGCCTGATCTGTCGGTTATCCTTATCTTTACATTTGGCAGCGGTTTTCCGATGCTGCCGTCGTATTCCGAATCAAGCGGGCTTATCGTTACGGCACCGCATGACTCAGTCATATCGAAGCCGACCTTTATGGTGCGGCCGGTTGCGCTTCTGAATCTGTCCATGAACTCTGGGGCGAAATCCTCACCTATCATGAACAGGAACCTGATAGTCTTTGGAATGCCTATCTTCTTCTCAACTATCTGGCGGTAGAGATGCGAGTTGCCAACGACCATGTTGCTCTCCAGCCTGCCAGCCAGCTTCATGGATGTCTGCCCGTCCATATAGTCAGGAACCAGGTTCACCGTTCCAGCGTTCATCAGCGCGGTGAAGAGAAACTGCAGCGTTGACATATGGTAGAGGGAGGATGATATCAGCATGTTCTTTCTGAAGCCATCAAGGTAGGTAGATAGATCAGCGATGGCAGACATGATGTCCTTATTTCTGATGAGTACAGGCGATTCCATCTTCCTGGTTTTCTTCACTATAAATGTGTCATCTGGGCTTCTGTCCCTATCGTATTGGCCGTATCTATCGAAGATCAGATCCGACAGCTTGTGTACGCCTGGTCTGGATGAAAGATCACGCCGCTCGCCTAGGTATTCCCTGAAATAATATTTCAGAGATGTGCCATAGGGCGCAAGGTCCTCATCCCTTATCAGGAACATGTCCCTGAAGTTGAATTCCTGGTAATTCATCATGTAGTCGCTTGCTATTACGTACTGGCAGTCATATGCCTCAGGCGATTCTCCCGGCCTCAAAAGTGCCGCCTCAAGGCCCATTGAATTGATGGCCAGTAGCGAAATCACAAACTGTGGAGAGTTTCCCGCGATGATCGCGATGCGTCCAGACACACCCATCTCTTCCAGATTATGTGCCAGAGAATCCGCCATGGCCCTGATGTCATGATACGTTAGCGGCTTCCCCAGAAAGTATATGGCCACCTTGCTCTGGTTGTCCTCCGATACCTTTGCGAACGCGTCGTACAGGCTCTGATCCATGCCGGGAACCATGCCTGTATTAGTTTTCATCTATATTTTAATGTATTTATCCATGACGGCCGGTATTTCGCCTATCATATCCGTTATGGTATACCAGTATCCGTGTTTCGCATGTGCCGCATCGCCTATGGCCTTGTTCAGGTATGTTCCCATGAGGCAGGATCTTATGGGATCTATGGATTTGGCCAGGAACGATGATATAAGCCCGGCCAGCAGGTCGCCTGTACCGCCCATGGTCATCCTCGGATTTCCGCCTTTTGAATAGTAAACGTCCTTTCCGTCCGTTATAACATCCACCTGCCCCTTGAGTACAACGATTAGGCCCTTCTTCTTTGCAAATGCCACGGCATTCTCCTCCGTAGGTTCCATGCCTGATATCCGCCTGAATTCGCCCTTATGCGGCGTTATGATCACTGTCTTGCCCTGGAAGCTTCCCTGATACTCGCCCACAACGTTCAGAGCATCGGCATCCACGACCATCGGTATCTTCGATTCCAGTATTATCTTTCTAGCAGCATCCATGGCCTCCGCAGATCTGCCCATGCCCGGGCCAACCAGCATAGCAGAATTGCCGTATATTTCAGCTGCAACGGCATCGTCGATAGCCGAGACCGGCCTGACTATAAGCCCGGGGTCATATCCGGAGACTATCTGGTAATTTCTTTCCGATACGTAGATCCTTATCAGATCCAGGCCTATACGCTCAGCAGCCAGCGCCGCTATCACAGAGGATCCGTAGAATTCCCATCCTGCGACTATAGCCAGGGTGCCGTTCATGCCTTTATGCGATGATGGATCAGGCCTTGGGTAGTAGAGCAGATCGCCGGGGCCAGCGTACTTCCTCACGTCTGGTGGTATCCCTATATCGGCAACCACGATATCTCCGCTGTTCTCTCTGTTCATACCGTACTTTTCCATCGTGAAGGTAACGGTCATCTCAGGCTTCACGGCGTACCTAGATCCTAGGCCAGACGGTATGTCGACAGACACCACGTGCGATCCAGATCCATTGATCCTTTCTATCGCAGTCCTGTATGGTTCCTTTGGATCTCCAGATATGCCGACGCCGAATATGCCGTCTATTATGATGTCGCACTTCATGCATGCGTCGATGGCCTCCATCCCAAGGACCTGGCCTCCGTACTCAGACAGCGCCTTTTTTGCGAGTTCCGATCGGATCTCGGTGACGACCAGCACCTTAACATCGTATTTTTCCCGCAGAATTGTGGCAGCCACTATGGCATCCCCGCCGTTGTTCCCCGTCCCCACAACGGCGCAAACCGATTTCGCGTCCGGGTATCGCTTCATCACGGCATCGGCAACAGCCCTGCCAGCGTTCTTCATCAGGGGATACGTGCTCCCGTATAGATACTCATAGTTCAGGTCGTCATGCTGCATATCCACGTAGTAGTTCATAAAAAAATATTGCAAATGAAGACAAATAATTAAGCATTGGAAATCAAAAGTATGAAATAAGATAGAGCATTAGGAATGGATATGAAGTACGTAAGATATGGAAAGACGGCATCGTTTGTTTCCGTGCTGGCCTTCGGAGCTATGACGCTGGGAGAAAAGAACCGCTGGAAGCTCGGCGGTGTGACGCAGGATCTGTCCGATAAGATGGTGAAGGCCGCATTCGACGCAGGGATCAACCTATACGATACAGCAGACGTATACGATGAGGGCGATTCCGAGATAATGCTTGGAAGATCCATTAAGCCGTACAGGGACCAGGTGATGATAGCCACCAAGGTAAGGGGCCGCACCGGAAACGGCATCAATGAGAGCGGCCTCTCAAGGCACCACATGTCCATAGCGCTGAGGAAGAGCCTAGAGAGGCTGGATACGAAATGGGTGGACGTATACCAGTACCATGGCTGGGATGTGCATGGCGAGTTTGAGGAGTTCCTGTCAACCATGGAACACTTTGTGGATTCCGGTTACGTCATTTATCCTGCGGTATCAAACTTCACAGCATGGCAGATGGCAACGATGCAGGCCATGGCCGTCGACCGTGGTTATGCGAGGTATGAGAGCGCGCAGATGAACTACAGTCTGCTGAACAGGGACGTGGAATACGAAGTGATTCCACTTATGAGATACTGGAACATGACCCTGCTGTCCTGGAGCCCGCTCCACGGTGGCGTGCTGACCGGAAAGTACAGGCGCGGTGAAAAGCCAAAGGAAGGTACGAGGATGGGCGATCGCGGTTTCTTCTTCCCCTACTTCGACGAAACGCGTGGCTGGGATGTCGTTGATGAGGTGAAAAAGGTAGCCGAAGAGCAGGGTTGTACCATGTCGCAAGTTGCCCTCGCATGGATAATCTCGAAGGGACATGTGGCCATAATAGGCGCGAGGAACATGGATCAGCTGCAGGAGAACCTTGAAAGCGTGAACGTCAACCTTAAGAGGGAACAGATAGAGAGGCTGGACAAGATCTCCGATAACAGGGACATCTATCCAAACTGGATGGTGAAGAGGCAGAACGGCGACAGGAACTTCGAGATCGTTTCATAGATCCCTCACTTTTTTTCCAGATCCTCCTTTATCCTGAGAAGCGCATGTTCTGCACCGATCTCGAAATGCGATTTTATCCTGCGTTCAAATGGCCTGAGGTATAGCGAAAGCCTGACGTTCCACTCCGTCTGTATCAGCGTCTTGCCGTTCTCGATCAGGATCGCATCTATCTTCGAACCCCTGATCGGGCCCTTCAGATAGGACGTGAGAACAGACATCCTGTCTGCATCTGGGTGGAACGACATTATGCCCCAGGCCGGGAAGGCGAAGCGAACCCTGTAGAATTTACCCTCTTTTATTATCCTGCGCGTTCCCTTCCAGAACTCTGTTATCCGGTCCGGATCGGATATGATCCTGAATGCCTCATCGGCACTGGCCTCCACTTCAATTCTCTTCCTGAATGTTATCATATATTAATCCCCAGCAGATCGTTGCAGAGTGCCTGAAAAGATATATAGTTATCACTGCGAAAATTCTGGGTTCTGATCGTTCAGCATCCCGATCTTGCATGTACTAAGCAGGTTATGGTTTCTGTTAACCATGTTAACATCCACCTTTGGAAGTTATCATCTCCTTGATGCTTAAACTCCGTGGGTACAACCCAATACCCTCTATCCCGTCAAATGCTTCAGGGACTGCCTTTCTTATTGTGTTGTAGGATGCATTCAGATCCGCATGTATTAATGTTCCATTTGCAGACTGGAATACACCTCTCTCTATTCTCTTTCCCATGTACGTGTCGTGTTGTTCTATGCTTTCGTTATCAAGAAACGAACATATGCTTGTATAGCTCTCCTCCTGTATCATGACATTGATCCCTTTCTCTTCTGCTTTGTATTTGATCTGCTGTATGAGCATATTGAAAGGTATCTGCACAAAGTTCTGGTTGTTCTTCTTACCGATATCCACAGACTGCTTCCATCCATCGTTGTGACCTATAACGATCGTATCGATCTTTCTTGACAATGCGTATTCGACTATGGATCCGCTAA